>JAFUQM010000013.1 GCA_017472325.1 Lachnospiraceae bacterium | reverse complement strand
GGAAAGACTCGAAGAAGCATTCGCTGAAAACGAAGAATATCTTGGTATGTTAGATGAAGCTGTTTATCAGTATCAGAAAAAAGTTGTTCGTAAGATGATCCTGAAAGACCACAAGAGACCAGATGGCCGTGCAATCGATCAGATCAGACCACTTGCAGCTGAAACAGACCTGATTCCACGTGTTCACGGTTCTGCAATATTCACTCGTGGACAGACACAGATCTGTACAATCACAACTCTGGCTCCACTTTCAGAAGCTCAGAGACTTGATGGCCTTGATGAAACAGAAACAACTAAGAGATATATGCACCACTATAACTTCCCATCATATTCTGTAGGTGAGACAAAACCTTCCAGAGGACCGGGACTTCGTGAAATTGGACATGGTGCGCTTGCAGAAAAAGCTCTTATGGCAGTATTACCATCAGAAGAAGAATTCCCATATGCAATCCGTACAGTATCTGAAACATTTGAGTCCAACGGTTCTACATCTATGGCTTCTACATGTGCTTCCTGTATGTCTTTAATGGCTGCAGGTGTGCCAATTAAGAAAATGGTTGCTGGTATTTCCTGTGGTCTTGTAACAGGTGATACAGATGATGATTATGTACTGTTAACAGATATTCAGGGTCTGGAAGATTTCTTTGGCGACATGGACTTTAAAGTAACAGGTACAACAGATGGTATCACAGCAATTCAGATGGATATTAAGATTCACGGTTTGACAAGACCAATCGTAGAAGGTGCAATTGCAAGATGTCGTGAAGCAAGATTATTCATCATGGACAACTGTATGAAACCAGCTATTTCGGAACCAAGACCAACAGTTGGTGAATATGCACCAAAGATTGTTCAGATTCAGATTGACCCAGAGAAAATCGGTGATGTTGTTGGTCAGCGTGGTAAAACAATCAATGCGATTATTGACCAGACAGGCGTTAAAATTGATATTTCTGATGAGGGTGCAGTTTCTGTATGTGGTACAGATGCGGCAGCTATGGACAAAGCAGTTGAGATGATTAAAATCATTACAACAGACTTTGAAGAAGGACAGATTTTCAAAGGTAAAGTAATCAGCATTAAAGAATTTGGTGCATTTATAGAATTTGCACCAGGCAAAGAAGGTATGGTACACATTTCTAAAATTTGCAAAGAAAGAATCAACCATGTAGAAGATGTGCTGACACTTGGTGATGTTGTGACTGTAGTATGTCTTGGTAAAGATAAGATGGGCAGAATCAGCTTCTCTATGAAGGATGTTGCACAGCAGTAAGACATATATTATTTTGATTATAATATAGATGTTGAATAATAGAACTGATAGCAATAGAAGGAAAAGATTTTATTGCTATCAGTTTTTTTGTGAAAATTAGTGCAAAAAGAGAAAATATGTGGTATAATTTTGGTTAAAAATGATAAGAAAGGGAGAACAGAAGTGAAGAGAAAAATATTGGCAGTAATAATGATGATGACAGTATTATGTATGACCTTAGCTGGGTGTGGTAATACTGCACAGACGGCTACCCAGGAGACGGCAGAATTGCAGGCTGATGAAGCAACAGAAGCAACAGATAGTGGTGTTGTAGAATTGACTGTGTGGGCTGAAGAAGCAAACTGGGAAATGTTAAACAAAATGATTGATAGTTTCAAAGAAAAATATGCAGGTGAGGCAGAATTTGAAATTACGCTTGTACAGGAAGCAGATGCTAATACGAAGGATGTATTATTAGGCGATATATATGCTGGTGCAGATGTCTTCCCATTTGCAGACGATCAGTTGAACTCTATGGTTGCAGCAGGTGCGCTGGCACCAGTTCCAAATGCAGATGAAGTAAAAGCGGCAAACTTGGAAGATGCTGTAGCGGCTTCTTCGGTTGGTGATGTGTTGTATGCATATCCTATGACAGCAGACAATGGATTTTTCATGTACTATGACAAAAACTATTTTACAGAAGAAGATGTAAAAACATTGGATGGTATGCTGGCAGTGGCAGAAGCTGCAGGCAAACAGATTACAATGGACTGGTCATCAGGATGGTATTTGTATGCCTTTTTCGGTGGTACAGGTCTTGAATTTGGAATTAATGAAGATGGTGTAACAAATTATTGTAACTGGAATAGTACAGAGGGTGCTATCAAAGGTGTTGATATTGCACAGGCAATGTTAGATATTGCAGCTAGTCCGGCGTTTGTCAACAAAGGAGACGTAGATTTTCTTGCTGGAATTCAGGATGGTAGTGTGATTGCCGGTGTTAGCGGTGTATGGAATGAAGTAGAAGTTAGAAAAGCATGGGGAGATAATTATGGAGCTGTGAAGCTTCCTACTTATACATGTGCAGGACAGCAGGTTCAGATGACATCCTTTAAGGGGTATAAGATGATGGGCGTAAATTATTATTCCAAACATAAAGATTGGGCGCTCAAATTAGCTGACTGGTTTACCAATGAAGAAAACCAGAATCTTCGCTTTGAAGAAAGAAGCCAGGGACCTTCTAATAAGAATGCCGCAGCTTCAGAAGAAGTAAAGAAAGTACCAGCGATTCAGGCAGTGATTGCACAGTCTGAATATGGTGTATTGCAGCGTGTTGGTAATACATATTGGGCGCCATTAACAGAGTTTGGTAACAACATGGCGGCAGGCAATCCAAAAGGCACAGATTTACAGGAATTAATGGATGTTATGGTAGCAGATGTTACAGCATCTGTGGGACAGTAAGACAAATAGGAGGATAGAATGATGAAGAAAAAAGGATATCTGAGCATAAAACTTGTCATCCTGGTGCCAGTATTTGTTTTAGGAATTGTATCTGTTATTTCCAGTATTTTAGGAATTACAAATATTCGCAACGTAAATACAAATGCATCAGAGATTGCAGATGAATATATGGTGGGGATTTCCAAACTTGGAACGATACAGGAACAGGCACAGGAAATTCACCGAATGGCATTATCGCATATTATTGCAACCGATTTGGATACTATGATTACTTTGGTAGACACAATTCGTGCACAACAGGCAGAATTGGATGCAGCATTGGTTGATTATAAGCCATATGTAACAGAAAATAATGTTCAGAATTATAATAGTCTTCTGGCAAGCTATGAAGAGTTTAAACATCAGATTGGTTATCTGATGGCATATAGTGGTGCAGGTAACAATGTGGCAGCATATACATGTGCCAATAATGAACTTTTATCAAGTGGTCAGGCAATGCAGGTTAGTATTGATGCAATGGTTACATCGGCTAATGAAGAAGCAGCAATAGCGAGAGACCAGTTATCACAGGTATATAATACAGCGATTTTAACAAGTAGTGTTACAATTGTTGTAAGTATTGCAGCAATTGCATTGGCATTATTTAGTGTATTATTTAAGGTAATTCGTCCATTGACAAAAACACAGCGAGAGATTACAGATATTATCAAAGATATTGATAATAGAGAAGGTGATTTAACTAAGAGAGTTTCTATTCTTTCCAATGATGAGATTGCAGCACTTGGCAATGGTATTAACGTATTCATGGGCAAATTACAGGATATTTTCAAGATGATTACTGCAAATTCACAGAGAATGGACGTAGTTGTCAATGAAGTTTTATCAAACGTCAGAACATCAAATGAAAGTGTTTCAGATTTGTCTGCATTGACAGAAGAACTTGCAGCTACAATGCAGGAGATGTCAGCCAATGCTTCTTTGATTAATGAAAATGCAGAAGCAGTAAAAGAAGAAGTAAATGCCATTGCAGAAAGAACAACAGAAATTAACAATTATACAAGAGAAATGAAGGAACATGCAGATGGAATGGAAAATACTGCACGTTCTAATATGGAAAATACAAGCACTAAAGTAAGTGAAATTCTTACAGTGCTCAATCAGGCAATTGCGGATAGTGACAGTGTAAGTCAGGTAAATACACTGACAAACGATATTTTAAGTATTGCTAGTCAGACAAACTTACTTGCATTAAATGCTTCGATTGAGGCAGCAAGAGCAGGGGAAGCAGGAAAAGGCTTTGCCGTTGTAGCAACAGAAATCAGCCAGTTGGCATCTGCCAGCCAGCAGGCAGCAAATCGTATCCAAGAGATTAACAGTGTTGTAACTGCAGCAGTACATAATCTGGCAGATAATGCGAATGGACTAGTAAAATATATGAATGATTCTATTTTACCGGAATTTGAATCCTTTGTAGAGTCTGGAAGCGAATACAAGAAAAATGCTACTTACATTGAATCTGTAATGGAAGAGTTTGCAGTAAAAACAGATACACTGCAGAAATCTATGCTGGAAATTGCCGGCTCCATTAATACCATTGCAAATGCAATTGAAGAAGGTGTAAATGGTGTAAGCAGTGCCGCAGAAAGTACACAGGTACTCGTGGGTGATATGGAAAATATTACAAGACGTATGGATGATAATCAGGCTATTACAGCATCATTGAAACAAGAAACAGAAGTATTTAAGAAGTTATAATTTATATTGACACAGTATGTATGAAAAGGGAGTCAGCAATGAAAATGCTGACTCCCTTTGTTGTCCAATAAGACGGCTCGTAAAATGCGCTGTCATTTTGTGCAAAAACAATGATAACCGTTGTTATTATAATCCATTATGAAATGTTCTTGAAATAACATCATTCTGTTGTTCTGGTGTTAATTTGATAAAGTTTACGGCATAACCAGATACGCGAATGGTTAACTGAGGATACTTTTCTGGATGCTTTTGAGCATCTAATAAAGTCTCACGGTTTAATACATTTACATTGAGGTGATGTCCACCTTTCTCTGCATATCCATCTAATAAAGCTACTAAGTTGTCTACCTGTGCATTTGCTGCCATAATAAATCCCTCCTATTAATATATGTAATATAATACTTTGTATAATAATAGTAATCATTACTATTACTTCTATAATTATAATAGCATGAAAGGTATAAAATGTCTACCAAGAAAATAAAAAATACTGTATTTTTTTATGTACAAAATTTCTGGCATAACTTGGACAACATTTCATATATTGAGATATAGGATAGTGTGGAAAGGTATTTTGGGTGATATGGATAGAGAAATTTATATAGAGAAAGAAATATTGGGATTGTTCCCAGAGAATATGCGAGATCAATGGACAGAAGTCGCTATGTGTGGGCGCAAGCTACAGGAAATAAGATTACGAAGCGGTCAGCCGGTTGTTTTGTATCTGGGGCAAAAAGAATGCTTTTTGAGAAATGATGGGGAATTAACATATGAAAAAAAAGAGGCATATTGCATTACAAAGAGAGAATTGGAAAATATGATGCAGCATATTTGTAAATATTCTATGTATGCATTTGAAGACGAACTAAAACAGGGATTTGTTACAGTGCCAGGTGGACATCGTGTTGGGATAGCAGGTCAGGTTGTTTTACGTGAAGATGGAACGATACGAAATATCAAGCATATTGCCTATATAAATATTAGAATTTCTCATGAAATTATAGGAGCAGCAGATCGAGTATTGCCATATTTGTATCGTAATGGACAATTGCTTAATACGATGATAATTTCACCGCCAGGATGTGGCAAGACAACGATGTTACGTGATTTGATTAGACAAATATCGAATGGAAATAGATATGGAAAAGGGAGAACTGTTGGTGTAGTAGATGAACGGTCAGAGATTGCCGGTAGCTATTATGGAGAAGCACAAAATGATGTAGGTATGCGAACGGATATTTTGGATGGATGTCCTAAGGTTATGGGGATGATGATGCTTATTCGGTCTATGGCGCCTAAGGTTGTTGCAGTAGATGAGTTGGGATGTAGTGCAGATATGACAGCACTCGAAGAAGTATTACAATGTGGAAGTAATGTAATTGCAACAATTCATGGTAATCATATAGCGGATATTTGTTCTAAATCGTTTCTGAGGACAATGTTAAATGAAAAAGTATTTAAACGTTTCATTTTGTTGGAAAAGAGAGAAGGAAAGTGTGTCATTGAAGGGATTTATAATGAGGATTATGTAAAATGCTTAAAATAACAGGTGCTATACTTTTGGTTTTAGGAACGACTGGAGTTGGTATTTCGTTTGCTTCCGATATGAAAAAGAGATTATATCATATACGCTATTTGTATCACATTTTTTCATTGTTACTTAGTGAAATAGGATATGCCAAGGCATCCATTGAGGAAGCATGTAGAACTGTGAGTGATAAGGTGCAAAGACCATATCGACAATTTCTGGAGCAGATTTATGAGAAAATGAAAGCAAATACAGGGGAAGCTTTTGCAGAGTTATGGAAGCATGCTATGCAGGCACATTTATCAGAACTGCCGCTAAAAAAAGCGGATTGGAAGATACTGGAAGAATTTGCTGACTATACAGGATATATGGATATTGATTTACAAAAACAGGTAATTACCTATAAATTACAGGATTTAGAGAAATTAATCCTTCAGATAGAGGAAGAAACTGCCAAACAAAGTAAGTTGTATCTTACGCTTGGTTTTATGAGTGGCGTGTTTCTGACGATTGTACTTTTATGATAAAAATACGGACAAAGTGCAGTAGAGGAGTAGCAATATGAGCATCAATTTAATCTTTAAGTTAGCGGCAATTGGAATTCTGATTACAATTTTATGTCAGGTATTAAAGCACAGTGGCAGAGAGGAACATGCATTTCTTGTCAGTCTTGCTGGATTGATATTGGCACTTTCCTGGCTTGTACCATATATTTATGATTTATTCCGAAGTATTCAGACGATGTTTGGATTATAGCAAGAGGAGAAAATTCTATGGGGATGATAAAAATTGGCATGATAGGACTTTTGGGAGTCATGATTGCGATTCAGTTTAAGACAAGCAGGCAGGAGTATAGTCTATATATTGGTTTTGCTGTCAGCTTGATTATCTTTTTTTATATCGTAGATACACTTTCGATTTTGACAGAACAGATTGAAACCTTGAAAAATGTCATAGGTGAAAATGGGAAGTACTTTTTTATTTTGTTAAAAGCTGCGGGAATTACATATATTTGCGAATTTTGCGCAGGAGTATGTAAAGATGCTGGATATGGAGCAATAGCAACCCAGATAGAGGTATTTGGTAAATTGTCTATTTTGATGGCAGGAATGCCTGTGTTGTTTGCACTTTTACAGACCATTCAAAATTTTACAATATAGGGAAAGAGGATGATATAACATGGTATTCTATCATAGAAAATTTAAAATATCACTTGTTATTATTACCGTGTTATGGATATTGCTGCCAATGCAGGCTGAGGCGACAAATAATGCTATAGATGCCGATGCGTTAGAAAAAGGGAATGGGATTGCCGTAGATGAAGTTTTTGATACATATCATATGCAGGACATGGAAGAGGAATTGGATACGCTGTTTCCCGATATGGATATTTCTTTAAAAGAAATATTTACATCAATTTTTATGGGGGAAATCGAGAATACATTTGATTATTTTATAGACAATATATGGAAACTGTTTGCAGGAGAACTTTCGGAGTTCAAATCTGTTTTCGTACTTGTGTTGTCGCTTGGAATTATATCTGCTCTTTTTACAAATTTTATGGACATTTTTGAAAATCATCAAATTGCAGATATTAGTTTTTATTTTGCCTATATGTTGCTGATGACAATATTACTTCGGATATTTGAGGCAGTATCAAATGTAGCTTCAGAAGCGTTGGAGAATTTGCTTGTATTTATGAAACTTTTAATTCCAAGCTATTTTACTGCTGTAAGTGTAGCAGCAGGAACGACTACGGCATATGTGTTTTATAGGTTGATGTTGATACTGATTTATGGAATAGAATATGTATTGTCTGAGGCAATGCTGCCTTTTATATATACATATACATTTTTGTCAATTGTCAATGGTTTATGGATAGAAGAAAGATTAACTACAATTTTGGAACTAATTCAAAAAGGAGTTGCCTATGCACTGAAAACAATATTGACGGTAATATCAGGGATTAGCGTTTTGCAAGCAATGATAACACCTGTTATAGATTCGGTAAAAATAGCTACATTACAAAAGGCAGTTTCTGTGATTCCGGGAATAGGGAATTTTGCCAATGGCGTTTCAGAATTGGTCATTGGTTCGGCAGTATTGATTAAAAATAGTATAGGGGTGCTAATGATTATCGTGCTGTTGATATTGTGTATGGTACCTCTTGTGAAATTGGTGACTGTTTCGGGATTGTTAAAAGGTAGTGCGGCGTTTGTTGGTGTAATTTGTGATAAACGCATGACCAATTGTATCGATAGAATAGGAGATGCCACATGGATGCTTCTTCGCATGACAATGACTGCAATGATCTTGTTTATTATAACAATTGCGATTGTTGTATGTAGCACTAACAGAGGCGTTGTGTAAAATGGAGAGAGTATGGCGGAAAATATATTGGAGTTTATGAAAAAAATTGCCGTGTTTATGATCATTGCGCAGACGATATTACATTTTAGACCGAATAAAAGTTATGAAAAATATTTGAAGATGCTAATTGGAATTATGGTGTTGGCTATTTTTATTGTACCTGTGACAGAGTTCTTCCGAGAAGATACAATACATGAGTATGAATTATTATTAGAAGGTTATGAGAAAAGCATAGATAGAATGTATGAAAGTGCAGAATATCAGATTGTTTTTGATGAAAATACATACTTATACACACTGGAAGAAGAAATTAAATATAGATTTAATAATATCTCTAAGCAGTATGGATACACTGTTGAAACCGTGAATTTGACTGGGGTTCAGGATGTTTCTGAAGGCATGTATAAAACAGTTGCACCGGAAGAAAAGTGTGTTCAAGTACGCTTGAAGGGGCAAAATAATGGGATTTCCACAGTACAGGTGGATAAAATTAAATTAAGAGGTAACAAAATAGAAAAAGTGTCAGGTGAGGTATCGGAAGAGTTCAATGAGGTAATCGTGAGAATGCGCCAGGAATTTGCAGAAAGCATCGATGTTCCAGCAGAGGTAATAAGAATTCAATATGTATCATAATCGGAGTATGAGAGGAGATTAGATAGTATGAAGGAAGCAGAAGAAGTGAAGAGCGAAAAGTCAGGATTACATATTCCATCATTAAAAGAGTTCGGTAAGGATAAGTTTATTATCATGATACTTGTTGGAATTTTATTATTTATTATAGCGATTCCTGTTGATACAAAAGAGGAGCATAGTTTGGGTAAGTCTACTTTGTTTCAGAGTGGAACGGAGGAAAATGAGATGACCAATGCAGATGTGCAAGAAAACATAAGTGAAATGTATGATACAGGAAATACTACGCAGGATGCGTATGTGGCAAATTTGGAAGAGAGACTTGCAGAAACATTATGTTATATGCAGGGTGTAGGGCGGGTAAAGGTCATGGTTACATTAAAAGCGTCCGCAGAAAAGATTGTAGAAAAGGATGTTCCCAGTAGTCGTTCTAATACAACGGAGATAGATGCGCAAGGTGGTAATCGAAGTGTGAATGACATGACAAGTGAGGAAAGCACAGTATATATCATGGATGAAAATGGTACACAGACTCCATATGTCGTGAAAAATATGGAGCCGACAGTGGAAGGGGTTGTTGTAGTAGCAGAAGGTGGCAATAATGCAGAAATAAGTAAAAGTATTACAGAAGCAATACAGGCGTTATTTAATTTAGAAGCCCATAAGATCAAGGTAATTCAGATGAAAAAGCAATAATTACATTGAGAACTGGAAAACAGGCATATATCAGATAAAACAATAATATAATAACAGTAGCAAAGAGAAATCTTATATCAGAAGGGAAGAGGTCGTGTGAAAAATATACTGAAAAAGAACCAGATTATGATTACAGCGTTGGCAATTATGATTGCAATTGCAGGGTATCTGCATTTTGCAGGGGAAAAAATCGGAGAAGAAGAACTGATGACCGTAGACAGTAATGCAGTGACAAGTGAAGCATTTCATAGCGTAGAGTTAGATGCAGATATAGAGAATGATGTGGCGGTCATGGATGGCTTAGAAGAGGCTGGTGCGGATTTGGCAATGCTTGATATTTCTGATGAAGATATTGAGCAGGCAGAATTGGTAGATATTGAAAGTTTGGATTCTGATGTGGATTTAAGCTCAGCTAATTATCTGGATGAAGCTATGGCAGAAGAACTGGCTTTGGCTGATGAAGCCGTGGCATCAGAGGAATTGGCTATGGGGGAAGATGGCATAGTGAATGCCGAAGTAGCAGAAGTATCAACAGATAATGTCACTGGAACTGGAGCAGACGAAATACCAGGAGAAGCTGTTTTTACATCGACCACGAATGTAACAACACTGGCAGGGGCAAAATTATTAAAAGAGCAGACACGTGCCAGAAATAAAGAAACGTTGCTTGAAATTATCAATAATGCAAATGTAGACGAAGCACAGAAGCAGTCTGCAATTGATAATATGATTGCAATGACAGACATTGCGGAAAAAGAGACTTCAGCGGAAGTTTTATTAGAAGCAAAAGGCTTTGCTGATGTTGTAGTCAGTATGAGTGGTGAATATGTAGATGTTATTGTCAAGGCAGGCGAACTGACAGATGCGCAGAGAGCGCAAATCGAGGACATTGTAAAACGTAAAACAGGTATTCCAGCAGAAAATATTATTATTAGTCCTGTAGCACAACAGTGATAGATGTGTTATACTAATACCGTATGCGTTTTAAAAGATACAGTTTTGGAGCGATTCCCGTCCGGGAACAGACCCAAACGGGAAAGGTAAAGGATAGCTATTTATGAAAAGAGTTTTTTTGATTGTTTTAGATAGTGTAGGCATTGGTGCAATGGAAGATGCAGGCGAATATGGAGATACCGGAACCAATACGCTTGCATCTGCTGCAACGAGTCCTTACTTTCATATGCCAAATATGCAGCAATTAGGGTTGTTTCACATAGATGGAGTGCGGTGTGGGAAGCGTGTGGGAGAACATACTGCCTCGATTGCGCGTATGAAAGAAGCTTCTAAGGGAAAAGATACCATTATTGGTCATTGGGAGATTGCTGGTATTTGCTCAAAAAGACCACTTCCAACCTATCCAGAAGGATTTCCAGAAGAGATACTTGCAGAATTTAGTAAGAGAACTGGCAGAGGAGTACTTTGTAATAAGCCTTATTCTGGTACAGAAGTCATCAAAGATTATGGTGATGAGCATATGAAAACAGGAAAACTGATTGTATACACATCAGCGGATAGTGTTTTTCAGATTGCAGCGCATGAAGAGGTTGTGCCTGTAGAAACATTGTATGAATATTGTGAAATTGCACGGGAGATATTGTCTGGAGAACATGGTGTTGGACGTGTCATTGCAAGACCATTTGTTGGAAAGAGTGGAGCTTATACGCGAACAGCAAGACGTCATGATTATGCGTTAGAGCCGACTGGTACAACAATGTTGGATCAGTTGTGCAAGAAGGGGTATTCCGTAATCGGAGTTGGTAAAATTAATGATATCTTTGCGGGAAAAGGTATGACAGAGTATACGTATACGACAGGCAATGAAGATGGCATCGAAAAGACACTTGCTTATATGGATAAGAAATTTGAGGGTTTGTGTTTTGTAAATTTGGTAGATTTTGATATGTTATACGGACACCGTAATGACATTGATGGATATGCTAAGGCATTGGCTTATTTTGATACGAAATTGCCAGAGATACTGAAAAAATTGCAGGAAGATGATATTTTGATGATAACGGCAGATCATGGATGCGACCCTGGGTATACGATATCAACAGACCATTCAAGAGAATACACGCCATTTATTATGTATCAGAACAATATATCGCCACACAATTTCGGAACAAGGGAAACCTTTGCTGATATTGCGGCAACGATTTTAAAATATTTTGATATACAGCCGGCATTTGCCGGCACACCAATGAGCTGGAGGGAATAAAAAAGTGGGCAATTATACAGAAGAGATTCATAAGAGAAGAACGTTTGCGATTATTTCACACCCTGATGCGGGTAAAACAACATTGACAGAAAAATTTCTTTTATATGGAGGTGCCATCAATCTGGCAGGTAGTGTAAAAGGAAAGGCAACAGCAAGACATGCGGTATCAGACTGGATGGAGATTGAAAAGGAAAGAGGTATTTCTGTTACGTCATCCGTATTACAGTTCCATTATGATGGTTTTTGCATCAATATTCTGGATACACCAGGACACCAGGATTTCTCGGAGGATACGTATCGTACCCTGATGGCAGCGGACTCTGCTGTTATGGTAATTGATGCTTCTAAGGGTGTTGAGGCACAGACTAGAAAATTATTTAAAGTATGTGTTATGCGTAAGATTCCAATTTTTACTTTTATTAATAAGATGGACAGAGATGCAGGCGATATGTTTGAACTGTTAGATGAGATTGAGAAGGAACTTGGTATCGCAACCTGTCCAGTCAACTGGCCAATCGGTTCAGGAAAAAGTTTTAAGGGTGTTTATGACAGAAACAAAGAAGCTGTTATTACCTTTTCCGATACTGAAAAAGGAACCAAAGAAGGCGAACAGACAATCATTCCTGTTTCTGATTCGGACAAGCTGATAGCGTGTATTGGAGAAGAATATGCACAGACGCTCACAGACGAAATTGAATTGTTAGATGGTGCAAGTGCGGAGTTTGATTTGGAAGAAATTAGAAAAGGAGAACTGACACCGGTATTTTTTGGTTCTGCCTTAACGAACTTTGGTGTAGAAATATTTTTGAAATATTTCTTAGAGATGACTACAACACCACTTCCAAGAAAAGCAGATATTGGACTTGTTCAGCCAACAGAAAAAGAATTTTCTGCATTTGTATTTAAGATTCAGGCGAATATGAACAAAGCGCACAGAGACCGTATTGCATTTATGAGAATCTGCAGCGGTAAATTTGAAGCTGGAATGGAAGTAAAACATGTACAGGGCGGTAAAAATCTTCGCCTTTCACAGCCACAGCAGATTATGGCGAGTGAGCGTAAAATCATAGAAGAAGCCTATGCAGGAGATATTATTGGAGTATTTGATCCAGGTATATTTTCCATTGGTGATACAATTTGTATGATAAATGATAAATTTACTTACGAAGGAATTCCGACGTTTGCGCCAGAACATTTTGCACGAGTACGCCAGATAGATACGATGAAGAGAAAACAGTTTGTCAAAGGTATCACACAGATTGCACAAGAAGGTGCAATCCAGATTTTCCAAGAATACAATACTGGTATGGAAGAAATTATTGTAGGTGTTGTAGGTGTACTGCAGTTTGACGTACTCAAATACAGACTTGAAAATGAATATAATGTGGAGATTAAATTAGAAAATCTTCCGTATGAGCATATCCGCTGGATTGAAAATAAAGAGGAAGTCAATCTGGATCGCCTTGTAGGAACTTCAGATATGAAGAAAGTAAAGGATATGAAAGGCAATCCGTTATTGCTGTTCGTCAATGCATGGAGTGTTGGGATGACACTGGACCGTAACGAAGGTCTTGTGCTGTCAGAATTTGGACGGGAATAACGAACAATATCGTGATATCCGAAATATGACAGAGGTCACAATGAAAAATAATAGGTCAGGAAGCAGAGTTTTTTTATGTGTGTTGTTATGTGTCTGTGCTACAGTAGTATATGTGTATATGATGCAGGCGTATAGGCAGGAAGATGCAATAGCAACGGAGGTAACAAAAGATTATGAAACAAAACGAATAGAGGCTGGGCTGACAGAACAAGCTGTTCGCTCTTATGCGCGTGAACAGTCAGTGTATTATTCGTATCAGTGCCTGACAGAAGAAGAACAGATGCTATATGCGGAGATTCTGATGATTCTTACACAGATGGAGCAGGATATGATGCTTTCTACGCTGGATGAGAAGATGATTGGAACGGTATTCCAGTGTGTATTAAATGATCATCCGGAATTGTTTTATGTAGATGGCTATGAACTGACAAGATATACGGTTGGAGACGAATTGAAAAGGATGACTCTTACAGGGGCATATTCTTTTACGCCAGAAGAGGTTCGTAGTAGAAAGATACAGATAGAACAGTATGTTTCTAAGTGTCTGAATGCGATACCACAGGATGCAAGTGAATATGAAAAAGTAAAGTATATCTATGAATATTTGATTCTTCATACGCAGTACCGTATGGACTCAAAGGAGAACCAGACGATTTGTTCTGTTTTTTTGCATGGAGAATCGGTATGTCAGGGGTATGCTAAGGCAATGCAGTATCTGTGTCAGAGAGCAGGTATTGAAACAACGCTTGTTGTGGGAACTGTGCATGGCGGAGAAGGACATGCTTGGAATCTTGTAAAAATTGATGGAGCATACTATTATGTAGATGTGACCTGGGGTGATGCCTATTATGTATTTGAAGCTGCGGATACGGTAGTGTCAGAAGTTGATATGGGAATCAATTACGATTACTTGTGTGTAACAACCGAGCAGATAGGCAAGACACATCAGATCGATAATGTTGTGCCGATGCCAAGATGTGTGGCGACAGAAGCAAATTATTATGTAATGGAAGGTGTCTACTTTGAACTTGCAGATTTGCAGCAGGCAGCAAATCTATTTGCACAGGCATATATGCAAAAAAAAGAGACGGTGACCTTAAAATGTGCCGATGAAGCTGTTTATTCGGAAATGAAAAGACTTCTGATAGAGGAACAACAAGTTTTTTCTTATATACAGTCAGGTGAAATGGAGATTGTATACACGAAAAATGATGCGCAGCTTACACTGAGTTTCTGGTTGTAAAAGGTAATTGAGTTTGATATAATATGAGGAAAGAAAAAGATAACAGAAACTAGCAGGGTTTCGATGATAGGAGGCATAAGTGCATGGAAAGAGAAATAGATAGAAGTACAGTTGTGTTACAGGAAGACAGCCAGCTAGGTGTAGTTAAAATTGCAGATGATGTTGTAGCTATGATTGCGGGTATGGCAGCTACAGAAATCGAAGGTGTTGCTTCTATGGCGGGCAATGTGACACATGAACTGATGAGCAAGGTTGGCATGAAAAATCTTGCAAAAGGTGTAAAAGTAGATGTATTAGACAGAGTTGTAACTGTAGATTTGGCAGTAACAATGGAATATGGTTATAATATTCCAGCAACATGTAATAAGATTCAGGATAAAGTAAAAGCTGCAATTGAGAATATGACAGGTCTGGAAGTTGGAGATGTTAATATTCGTATCGCCGGCGTAAATATGCAGCAGTAGAATTCATATATTGGATTACGTTGTGCCTTTCATTACAGAAAGGCACTTCAAATATATTCAGAGGAAGAGATAGATGAGCAGAAGAGAGTTAAGAGAACACATTTTTAAACTGTTATTCCGTATAGAATTCAATGCAATTGAGGAGATGCCAGAACAGATTGTGTTGTATTTTGAGGAAGAAGAAAATCAGGCAGATGAACAGGATACCAAATACATTACAGAGAAGTATGAGAATATCCTTGCGAAAGTAGAAGAAATTGATGCTATGTTAAATGCTGAAGCAGAGTGCTGGACAACGGACCGAATGGGCAAAGTAGACCTGACGCTGCTTCGTCTTGCTGTATATGAGATAAAATATGATGATGATGTACCAGCAGGTGTAGCAATTAATGAAGCGGTTGAACTTGCAAAGAAATTTGGCCAGGATGCGTCAGGAAGTTTTATCAATGGTATCCTTGCAAAGTTTGCATAAGATTAAGGTGAAACATGCAGAATGTATATACAGTGGCACAGGTGAATTCCTATATTAACAATATGTTCCGTCAGGATTTTATGTTGCAGTCCATCTATGTAAAAGGTGAGGTTAGCAATTGTAAGTATCATTCTTCGGGGCATATTTACTTTACCATCAAAGATGCAAAAGGAACGATAGCATGTGTTATGTTTGCGGGAAACCGCGCTGGATTGCGGTTTAAGCTCATGGAAGGGCAACAGATTATTGTACTAGGAAGTATCGAAGTATACGAGCGTGATGGCAAATACCAGATGTATGCCAAAGAGATTGTTCTAGATGGTGCGGGAGCGCTGTATGAGCAGTATGAGAGGTTAAAACAGGAACTGGAAGAGAGAGGCCTGTTTGCAAAGGAATACAAGCAGCCGATTCCTAAGTATGTACAGACGCTAGGTGTTGTAACGGCACCGACTGGAGCAGCTGTGCAGGATATTATGAATATAGCCAAAAGACGCAATCCGTATATTCAGATTATATTATATCCTGCTATTGTGCAGGGAGAGCAGGCACCAGCCAGTATCGTAAATGGAATACACGCACTTGAAAAGTTAAATGTGGATTTAATAATTGTTGGACGTGGCGGCGGTTCTATTGAAGATTTGTGGGCATTTAATGAAGAATATGTGGCGCAGGCTATTTTTGATTGTAGTATTCCGATTATTTCTGCGGTTGGACACGAGACGGATACCACAATTGCAGATTATGTAGCAGATTTACGCGCACCAACGCCTTCGGCAGCGGCAGAATTGGCAGTTTGTGATATTCATATTTTGCAGGAGACACTAAATGGATATGTAAGAGAATATGACAGACTGATGAAAAAGACGATAGAAGCCAGACGGAATATATTATTACAGAAGCAGATGAAGCTGCAATATTTAAGTCCAATGAATCAGTTGAAAGAGAAAAAAATGTATGTGATGCAGTTAGAGAATCGTTTGCATGACAGTTTTCAAAGGGTAATAGATAAAAGGCGGCATATGCTGGAACTTTATCTGGAACGTTTTAAAGGACTATCACCGTTAGATAAGTTAAATCAAGGTTTTTCCTACGTGGCAGATGAAGAAGGCAGGACAATTGCAGATGTAGAAAAAGTAAAGCCAGGTACACATCTGACTGTTCATGTCAGAAATGGTAAAATAGAAGCAGAAGTATTAGAAACTGAGAAAATCAGGAGGGAGATTCCATGAACCTAACATTAGAAGAAGCGTTTGAAAAGCTGGACGAAATGGCAGAGCAACTGGAATCAGAAGATATTACATTGGAAGATTCCTTTGTTGTCTATCAGAAAGGAATGCAGTTACTAAAATATTGTAATGAAAAAATTGATGCGGTTGAGAAAAAAGTATTACAGTTAAATGAGGAGGGAGAATTGCGTGAATTTTAAAGAAGAGCTTGCTTATCAGGTAAAAGAAACAGAAGCGGTAATCATGAAGTATCTCCCAGAAGAAGCAGGGTATCAGAAACTTGTGTTGGAAGCTATGAACTATAGTGTCTGTGCAGGAGGTAAAAGGTTACGCCCTTTGTTGATGCGTGAAACATATCGTATGTTTGGCGGCAATACAGAAGTGATTGAACCATTTATGGCGGCAATCGAAATGGTACATACGTATTCCCTTGTGCATGATGATCTTCCTGCAATGGATAATGATGAATATCGTAGAGGACGTAAAACAACACATGTTATGTATGGAGAAGCAATGGCAATTCTTGCGGGAGATGCGTTGTTAAATTATGCGTTTGAGACTGCACTGAAAGCATTTTCTATGAAAGATGCCAAACCGCTACAAATCGGACAGGCATTACAGGTATTTGCTAAAAAAGCTGGTATCTTTGGGATGATTGGAGGACAGACAGCAGATATTCTGGCAGAAGAGAGCAATCAAGATGATGTGACAGAAGATTTGTTATTGTTTATTCATGAGCATAAGACAGCAGCGCTGATACAGAGTGCGATGATGACAGGAGCTATTCTGGCAGGCGCAAGTGAAGCGGATGTAAAAGCAGTAGAAAAAATTGCATATAATATTGGTATCGCATTCCAGATTCAGGATGATATTCTGGATGTGACAAGCAGTTTGGAAGTGCTTGGAAAACCAATCGGAAGTGATGAGAAAAATAATAAAAAAACATATGTTACTTTAAATGGTTTGGAACAATCCAGGCAGGATGTAGAGCGTATTTCTAAAGAAGCGCTTTCTATGCTGGCTTCTTTTGCAAATAGAAATCTGTTTTTGGAACAGGTTGTAGCGGATTTGATTACACGAGAGAAATAGAGTCAGATCTGCATTGGAAGGGATGAAGGATATGTTGTTAGAACAGATCAAGAAAGAAAATGATATTAAGAATATTGCATCGGCTGATTATACAAAGCTTGCAGCAGAAATCAGAGAGTTTTTAATCAATTCTATCAGTGTAACTGGCGGTCATCTGGGCTCTAATCTGGGTGCTGTAGAACTGACAATGGCATTACATCTAAGTCTGAATCTGCCAGAAGATAAAATTATATGGGACGTAGGACATCAGTCATATACGCATAAGATCCTGACTGGAAGACAGGCAGGATTTGAAAATTTGCGTAAATATGGTGGAATGAGTGGATTCCCAAAACGCAAGGAAAGTGTTTGTGACAGCTTTGATACTGGACATAGTTCAACTTCTATATCAGCGGGACTTGGTATGGTAAAAGCAAGAGATATTCTTGGTGAGGATAATACGATTGTTGCTGTGATTGGTGATGGCTCTCTTACAGGTGGTATGGCATATGAGGCAATGAATAATGCCTCCAGACTAGAGACAAATTATATTATTATCTTAAATGATAACAATATGTCGATTTCTGAGAATGTTGGTGGCGTTTCCCAATATTTAAACAGCATTCGTACTTCTGATAAATATTTGAATATCAAAGAAGGTATATACAATAAAGTACTAGGTATGCCTAAAGGCAATGCGGTAGTAGAAAGTATCAGACGTGTGAAGAGCAGTTTTAAACAGATTGTAATTCCAGGTATGTTTTTTGAAGATATGGGTATTACGTATCTTGGTCCGGTAGATGGACATGATATTCCATCTATGTTACAGGTTATGAAGGAAGCAAAACGCTGTAAGGGTGCTGTTATGGTACATGTACTTACCCAGAAGGGAAAGGGATATGCGCCAGCGGAGAGACATCCGGCAAGATTTCATGGTGCAGAGCCTTTTGAAATTAAAACAGGAGTACCGTCAAAGCCAAAGACGAAACCGAATTATACAGATATTTTTTCTACCGTTATGACGAAACTTGGTGCGCGGGATGAAAAGGTAGTTGCGATTACTGCAGCAATGCCAGATGGTACGGGCTTGAAACGTTTTCGTAATATGTATCCAGATAGATTTTTTGATGTTGGGATTGCGGAAGAACATGCAGTGACATTTGCGGCAGGTCTTGCAGCTGGTGGCTTAAAGCCAATTGTAGCAATTTATTCTTCTTTCCTGCAAAGAGCGTATGACCAGATATTGCATGATGTATGTATACAGAACCTGCCTGTTGTATTTGCTATTGATAGAGCAGGGCTTGTAGGAAGTGATGGTGAAACGCATCAGGGTATATTTGACTTATCCTATCTGTCTTCCATTCCTAATATGCACATTATGGCACCTAAAAATAAATGGGAACTTTCTGATATGTTAAAATATGCGCTGGAACTTGGTGTGCCGATTGCACTTCGATATCCAAGAGGGGAAGCATATGATGGATTAGAAGAATTCAGAGCGCCTGTTGTGTATGGAAAAAGTGAAGTTATTTATGAAGAAGAAGACATTGTTCTTTTAGCAGTTGGCAGTATGGTTAAGACAGCAGTGAAAGTACGTGAACTGTTACATGAAAGAGGATATTCTTGTGGTCTTGTGAATGCAAGATTTGTAAAACCAATTGATGAAGAAATGCTGCAGGAAGTAAGTGATAAGTATCGCATTCTAGTGACAATGGAAGAAAATGTTGCAAGCGGTGGATTTGGAGAAAAAGTACGCACTTATCTAAATAGCGTTCATGCACAGTGTGAACTTATAACTGTTACGATTCCAGATGAATACGTAGAACATGGCAATGTTGATTTACTGACAAAAGAAGTAGGGATTGATGCGGAGTCAGTTGCCGAGAAAATAATTGCAGCAATGGATAAATGAAAGGAATGTTATTAACGTGAAAGAACGTTTGGATGTTCTGCTTGTCAAACAAGGATTTGCGCCGTCAAGGGAGAAAGCCAAAGCAATTATTATGGCTGGTAATGTATTTGTACAGGGACAGCGCGAGGATAAAGCAGGAACGACTTTTGAAGAAGATAAAGTACAGATTGAAGTAAAAGGCAGCACCTTGCAGTATGTCAGCAGGGGCGGATTAAAATTAGAAAAAGCAATGAAACAGTTTGATCTGCATTTGGATGATAAGGTGTGTATGGATATTGGAGCATCTACAGGTGGTTTTACTGACTGTATGTTACAAAATGGTGCAGCCAAAGTATATGCTGTAGATGTAGGACATGGTCAGCTTGCATGGAAACTGCGCAATGATGAACGCGTTGTGTGCATGGAGAAAACCAATTTCCGTTATGTGGTGCGGGATGATATTGCAGATGATTTAGACTTTGCTTCAGTAGATGTGTCATTTATTTCGTTGACAAAAATTTTAGAGCCGGCCAAGAATCTGCTAAAAGAAGGCGGAGAAATGGTCTGTCTAATCAAACCGCAGTTTGAAGCCGGCAAAGAAAAGGTTGGTAAAAAAGGGGTTGTCAGAGAACCGGAAGTACACAGAGAAGTAATTGAAACTGTGTTAGATTATGCAGACAGCATTGGATTTTCTATTTTGCATTTAGAATTTTCGCCTATTAAAGGTCCGGAAGGCAATATAGAATATCTTGTTCATATACAAAAACAGGCTGAAAAGCCAGAAGTGGGCGAACCGGCATCTGTGCGTTTTGCTTCGGTTATCCAAGAAACTGTAAATGCAGCGCATAGTACGTTATAGGAAGAAAAAGTGTAATGGAACATTTTTATATTATTACGAATCAAGAAAAAGATGATAAACTAGAAGTTACGAATTTGGTTCAAAAGATGTTAGAAGAGAATGGAAAACGTGTCAGCATGTATGTAAGACAATGCATTTTAGATGGTGTTTCTTATACAGATGCACAGACCATTCCAGAAGATGTTGATTGTATTTTAGTGCTAGGCGGTGACGGAACGTTACTGCAGGCTGCCAGAGATGTCGTTGAGAAAGAGATTCCGCTTTTAGGGATTAATCTTGGTACATTAGGCTATCTGGCAGAGGTTGAGAAAACAGGTATCGAAAAAGCAATCAATCAACTGATTCGTGGCGAATATCATTTGGAAGACCGTATGATGTTGACAGGACAGGTAATCCGTGAGGGGAAAATTTTAGAAGATACATATGCTTTGAATGATGTTTCTATTACAAGAGGTGGCTCCTTACAGATTATTAATTTTGATATTTACGTAAATGGACAGTTTTTAAACAGCTATAGTGCAGATGGTATTATCATATCGACACCAACAGGATCGACTGGTTACAATATGTCTGCGGGCGGTCCAATTGTTGAGCCAAAAGCGAATTTAATTGTGTTAACACCAATCTGTCCGCACACATTTAATACAAGAAGTATCATATTGTCGGCAGAAGATGTTGTAGTTGTGGAAGTAAAACCTGCACGTGACGGCAGAAGATTAGAAGTAGAAGCGAATTTTGATGGAAGTCATAGAGTATTGCTACAACAAGGAGATAGAATTCAGGTGGCACGTTCTGAGAAAACAACAGGAATTGTGAAACTGAGCGAAGTGAGTTTTCTGGAGATATTGCATAAGAAAATGAGCGGACAATAACCGCCAGAAGAACATACGCCAGACAACAGCCTTGGGTATGTATCAGAAAGGTTTGGAATTCATATGAAGCAGTTAAGGAAAGAAAAAGTAATTGAATTGATCGAACAGTATGATATAGAAACACAGGAAGAGTTGGCGGATTATTTGAGGGAAGCAGGATTCCAGGTAACACAGGCAACTGTTTCAAGAGACATCAGAGAATTGCAGCTAGTCAAAGTATCAGGTGACAATAAACGGCAAAAGTATGCTTTGCCAATGCAGGAAAAAACAGGGCTTGGAGATAAATTTACGAGAGTGTTAAGGGATGGCATGGTATCGGTAGAAACTGCCCAAAACATTCTTGTAGCAAAAACAGTTTCTGGTATGGCAATGGCAGTAGCTGCGGCAATCGATGCGATGGAATTTGAAGAAATTGTTGGAACAATTGCTGGAGATGATACAATTATGGTAGCAATCAGAACTGTGGAAGAAGCAAAAGCAGTAAAAGAGAAGATGCAGAAGATGTTAGAAGGATAAGTTGTTTTAAGCAACTTTGAGGTGAAGTTATTCATGTTAGTTAGCTTACATGTAAAAAATTTAGCATTAATTGATGAGACAGAAGTATATTTTAAAGAAGGATTAAATATTTTGTCTGGAGAAACGGGAGCCGGTAAATCTATTATTATCGGTTCTGTTAATCTTGCATTAGGTGCAAAAGCGGACAAAGACATGATTCGTACCAATGCAGATTATGCGTTGGTAGAGCTTATATTTCAGATTGAGGATAAGAAACAGCTTGCCCAGATAGAAGAACTAGATATTCCAGTCGAAGAAGATAATATGCTAATTATCCAGAGAAAAATTATGCCGGCAAGAACGGTTTGCAAGGTAAATGGAGAAACTGTCAGTGCGAAGCAGTTACAACAGATTGCCCAGATTATGATTGATATACATGGGCAACATGAGCATCAGTCATTGCTTTATAAGAAAAAGCATTTTGAGATTCTGGATAATTTTGCGGGTGAGAAGCTGTCACACATAAAAGAAGAGATTCAAGAACAATATAATATATATCAGGAACTGAAAAATGAATTAGAGGATGCTGTGCTTTCTGATGAAGCAAGAGAGCGGGAAATGGCATTTGTAACATTTGAAATAGATGAAATTGAAAATGCACATTTACAAATGGATGAAGATGAGGCATTGGAACAGTCTTATGCGAAAATGACAAATAGCAGAAAGATTATAGAAGCAGTTTCTATGGTGCATAATCTGACAGGATATGAAAGTGGTACAGGAGCCGGTGAGACGCTGGGACGCGCATTAAGAGAACTCAGAGGTGTCGTAGCGTATGATAAAGTACTGGAAGAACTGGAGACCCAACTTTCGGAAATAGATGCATATGTAAATGATTTTAATAGAGATATTGCCAATTATATGTCAGATATGGAATTTGATGAGGCGGATTTTGAACAAACAAGACAACGTTTGAATGAAATCAATACCTTGAAAGCAAAATATGGTAGTAGTATTTCAGAAATTTTAGAATACAAAGAACAAAAACAGCAGAGATTATATCAACTGGAAGATTATGTAGTTTATATTGCCAAATTACAAAATAACTTAGAAAAAACAGAAAATGCACTGGATATGTTATGTGCGCAAGCATCAAGCGTCAGAAAAGAGGCTGCGATGATGTTGGCAAAAACAATGACGGAAGCATTGAAAGATTTGAATTTTCTTGATGTCCAATTTGAAATTGTGATTTCCAAACTTGGTAAATTTACAAAAACAGGATATGATGATGTAGAATTTATGATTTCAACCAATCCTGGAGAACCAGTAAAACCATTGGGCAATGTGGCAAGTGGTGGTGAATTATCAAGAATTATGCTGGCAATCAAAACTGTACTTGCGAAAAATGATACGATTGATACTCTTATTTTTGATGAAATTGACACAGGTATCAGTGGTAAAACCGCATGGAAGGTGTCACAGAAATTGGGACTTCTTGGAAGAACACATCAGATTATCTGTATTACCCATCTGCCTCAGATTGCGGCAATGGCAGATGTGCATTTTCTTATTGAAAAAAGTAGTGAAAGCGGTGTCACAACAACACAGATCTATGAGATTGAAGAAGAAGATATCATCAGGGAACTTGCAAGATTGTCAGGTGGTATGGAGATGACAGAGACTGTGTTGCAGAATGCGAGAGAGATGAAAGATTTGGCAACAAATACAAAACAATACTAAAGTAAATTTGAAAAATATCCATATACTAAAGGAGAACACGGCGTGGTGTTCTCTTTTTTGTTGGTTGCAAAGTGCATCTTGTCTTTGTATATGGAAGGAAGTGAAAAGGTGGAAGATACAGTCAGAAGGTCAGGATACAGAAGGTCAGGATACAGAAGGTTTTTATACAGTTTGTTATGCCTTGGCATTGTCGGCATCATAATGGTAGGCTATAACCTATACAAAAGCCGTATACCAGAAACAATTAAAATAAGAGTTGGAGAAGAGGAAAAATTTGATTTTAATATACCTGCCAGTGGGGAATTATACAAAGAGGCATTGGCAGTCAGTGATATGGGAGAAAAAGAGATAGCGTCTATTCATGTAGAACTAGACAGACCATTCACTATGATTGCTTCCGAAGCAGATACTTATAAAATGGAATTAAAATTATTTGGTATTCTGCCGCTTAGAGATGTAGATATTGAGGTAATTCATGAGCAAATATTAACGCCTGCAGGAATTCCGATTGGTATTTATGTAAAAACAGAAGGGGTGCTTATCATAGGTATTGGAGAGTTTGAAGGAAAAGATGGAAATACCTATATGCCTGCAGAACATTTATTGCAAACAGGGGATTACATTTTGACATTAAATGGGGAAGAAGTCAAAAATAAAAAGTCATTTCGCACTAAAATTGCGGAAAGTAATGGAAACACTGTTGTACTGGGGATTAGAAGAAATGAGGAGGAATTTGAAATTAAGTGTCAGCCACGACAAAGCGGAGATGGAGAATATAAGCTAGGCATATGGATTCGTGACAATGCACAAGGAGTAGGTACGATGACCTTTGTTGATGAAGAAAATAACTTTGGCGCATTGGGACATGGCATCAATGATATGGATACAAGTACATTGATGCAGTTAGAATATGGTACTTTGTATCATACAGATATTGTTGGCATTAAAAAAGGTGTAAGTGGGGAGCCTGGGGAATTAACGGGTATTATTATATATGATGACGATAACGTGATGGGCAGCATTTTGGATAATACAGTAGAAGGAATTTTTGGTATCTGTGACAAAACGGTGGAAGAAAATCTGATTTCAGAAGCGTTGCCTGTTGGTCTAAAGCAGGAAGTAAAAACAGGTGCAGCGCAGATTATCTGCTCGGTAGATGGAAAACCGGCGTATTACGATATTGAAATCAAGGAAGTCTATATGGATAATAACAATGTGAACAGGGGGATTGTACTCAAAATTACAGATGAAAAGCTTTTGGCATTAACCGGCGGCATTGTGCAGGGGATGTCGGGTTCGCCAATTATTCAAAATGGGCGAATTGTGGGTGCTGTGACACATGTTTTAGTGAATGATCCAACAAGGGGTTACGGGATTTTTATAGAGAATATGCTGGAGCATTGAGTCCAAGCTGGACAGGAGTAAAATGAGGCGATACAAGCTTGCTTGTATGAGCCTCATTTTTGCGAGTGGACAATTTGGCGATAGCCAGGCACTGAGGAAAAGCGAAGCTTTTTCGAAGTGGCTTGGACAGAAAGATTATGTAAAAAGGCAGGCGAACCTGTAGTGGTAAACAGAAATGGAGAACTTAAATTATTTATTATGACAAAGGATATTTTCAATGAATATTTTCGGATTAGAAAACCAAACGGAGAATTAGATATTGAGAAGGAGTATTTTGGAATAAACAATCAGAATTCTGAATTAGAGGCAATCACGATTCAAAAACTAAAAAATCCTGCAGAGATTGTCAGAATATGTGAAAGCATTGATATGCCGTTTCCTATTATTAGAAATGGTTATGATGAATTGTATGTAATGAGTTATAAGGAGTATTTGAGAAGAAAAGCAGTTATATCGTTTGTGAAAAAAACTTTTTGAAATAAGAATTAGTATTTTCTATGTGTTATTTCAAAAAACTAATGATTTTTTGAAATAAATTATTATGCTATTAAAAATTTTTGCAACTTTGCACAAAATAATTCAATAAGAATTGACTCAAATATATTTATGTTATATGATTTTATTGAAAAAAGTGTCATAATGTTGCAGAAAAATTCAATAGGGGTAATGCGAATGGAAATTAAAAGAGATTATTATTTAAATAAATTAATAACTAAAAAACATAATGGATTGATAAAAGTAGTAACCGGTATGAGACGTTGTGGAAAATCATATTTACTTTTTGAATTGTTTAAGAAACATTTATTAGAAAGTGGTGTACAGAAAGACCATATTATTGAGATGGCATTTGATTCATTTGATAGCAAAAAGTTTCGAAATCCGGAAGTCCTTTATCCATATGTGAAAGAAAAACTGGTAGATGAACAAATGTATTATATTTTATTTGATGAGGTTCAATTACTAAGTGAATTTGAAGCAGTTTTAAATGGATTTATGAGAATATCCAATGTAGAT
>JAFUQM010000012.1 GCA_017472325.1 Lachnospiraceae bacterium | reverse complement strand
AAAGAAGAAAATAAATCTGTAGAGACAGTATCAGAAATGGTTGTGAAATAGCAGGTGCTGTGTTTACAGACGCATTCCTATATGAAACTAAACGCCGGCAAATTTCACGAGCCGTCTTATTAGACAAAAAAAGATGTACTCTTAGGAACTCCTAACAGTACATCTTTTATCATCTTTATAAATTATTCCTGTGAAATAGCGCCTACTGGACACTGTCCTGCACAAGAACCACAATCGATACATGTAGCAGGATCGATTTCGAATTTTGAATCACCAGCGCTGATAGCACCTACTGGGCACTGAGCTTCACAAGCACCACAGCTTACACAAGCATCACCAATTGCATATGCCATAATTTTGTCCTCCTTATATAATCGGGTATTTTGTTGATAATAATTTATCAATCACTGTATTTATTTTAATACAAATAAACACATTATACAAGGGAAAAATAACGAATTTCTAAATTTGGAAATTATTTAGCATCATCAGCACGACGCTTTTTAATACCATCTAAAATGACTGCTTTTTTAGCAGGAATTTTGCTTTTATCCATTGGTTCAATGCCTTCTAATTTGTATGTCATACCTAGATTTTCGTATTTAGATTTTCCCATTGTATGATAAGGAAGCACATCTAATGCTTTTAATGTCTTTAATCCGCCAATAAAGTAACCTAGTTTATATAAATATTCGTCATCATCTGTAAGTGTTGGAACAACAACGTGACGAATCCAGATATCTACATCATGATCAGCTAAATATTGCGCAAAAGCTAGGATATTGTCATTTGGCTGTGCTGTCAGTTCCTGATGCTTTATCGGATCAATGTGCTTGATATCCAACATGACAAGATCAGTTAGAGGAAGCAATTTATCGACTTTGGCAACATATTCTGCATTATCAGGATTAAATGCAATTCCGGATGTATCTAAACATGTGTGAATGCCACGTTTTTTAGCTTCTGCAAATAGTTCAATGACAAAGTCAATTTGCATCATTGGTTCGCCGCCAGTTACTGTTATTCCACCGTCTTTATAGAAGCTGGCGTTCCGCTCGTAATCTGCAATAATCTCGGATACTTCCATTTCTTTTCCGCCAGTCATAGGCCATGTATCGGGATTGTGACAATATGCACATCGCATAGGACATCCCTGCACAAATACAACAAAACGTACACCAGGGCCATCAACTGTTCCAAAACTCTCTAAAGAATGTATTCTTCCGCTCATAATTAATCAGTCCTTTATCATTTTATTAATCAGTTTCATTATAGCCTTATGTTTAGACAAAAGCAACAAAATCCAATGGATATTTTTATAGGCTTTTGCATAAAAAGAGTAGCGCTTCAGATAAGATCCTTTTTGGAATCATATATGTCGCGCTACTCCTTTATTTATTCATAATGTTAATCAATTTGTAGTATGATTTACATCGATATTATTAGATAGATTCGTGGAATGTACGAGAAATAACGTCATTCTGCTGTTCTGGTGTTAATTTGATGAAGTTAACTGCATAACCAGATACACGAATTGTTAACTGTGGATAGTTTTCTGGATGTTTCTGAGCATCTAATAATGTGTCTCTGTTTAAAACGTTAACGTTAAGGTGATGTCCACCTTTTTCTGCATATCCATCTAATAAAGCTACTAAGTTATCAACCTGTGCTGCACTTGCTGCCATTGTTTTATCCTCCTATACTATTTATTGAAAGTCTTCCATACCGATATTCGGTGTTGGAACACTGCATGCCAATGGGGTGCGGGAGCAATCCGAGCAACCCATTGTCTGAACGTCCAGTGTTTTATCTAATTGTTCATCTACCTGAATGTTTACATGACCTACGCCCTTTGTCATTCCGGCATCTAACATTTTCACTAGTTCGTCAATCTGCATATCGTTATTCATACGATTACCTCTTATTTACTTAAATCAAGTTCAATGTCACCAGCGAAGATCTGATCTTCTTTACCAAGCGCACCTGGGATGATTGTAAATGTATTAGAGATACCATCCTGTGAATCATTGAATGGAAGTTTAGCTACAGATGCAAGAGAAGCTACTGCACCATGAGTATCACGACCATGTAATGGGTTAGCACCTGGAGCAAATGGAACACCAGCTTTACGTCCATCAGGTGTTGAACCTGTTGCTCTACCATAAACAACGTTTGAAGTAATTGTCAGAATAGATGTTGTTGGGAAACCATCTCTATATGTGTGGTGTCTTCTAATCATTGTCATGAACTTAGAAACAAGTTCCTGTGCAATAGTATCTACTCTGTCATCATCGTTACCATATTTAGGGAAATCACCTGTGATTTCAAAGTCAACGATAATACCTTCTTCATCTCTGATTGGTTTAACTGTTGCATATTTGATTGCTGATAAAGAGTCAGCTACTACAGAAAGTCCTGCGATACCTGTTGCGAAGTAACGACGAACATCTCTATCATGTAAAGCCATCTGAGCTCTTTCGTAGCAGTATTTATCGTGCATGTAGTGGATACAGTTAAGTGTATTTACGTATACATCTGCTAACCACTCTAACATATCATCATATGCATCAACTACTTTATCATATTCAAGAACATCGCCTTCGTATTTGCGGTATTTTGGTCCAACCTGTTTTCTTGTCTTCTCGTCGATACCACCGTTTAAGGAGTAAAGAAGAGCTTTTGCAAGGTTTGCACGAGCACCGAAGAACTGCATTTCTTTACCAACTCTCATGGAAGATACACAGCAAGCGATAGCATAATCATCACCGTGTGTTACTCTCATAAGGTCATCGTTCTCATACTGGATAGATGAAGAAGCGATAGACTGTTTAGCACAGTATTTCTTGAATGCTTCTGGAAGTCTTGTAGACCAAAGTACTGTTAAGTTTGGTTCTGGAGCAGCGCCTAAGTTTGTTAATGTGTGTAAGTAACGGAAGGACATTTTTGTTACCATGTGACGTCCGTCAATACCAACACCACCGATAGACTCTGTTACCCATACTGGGTCACCGGAGAATAAGTCATTGTATTCTGGTGTACGAGCGAATTTGATTAATCTTAACTTCATGATGAAGTGATCAACGAATTCCTGAATCTGTTCTTCTGTAAATGTACCAGCTGCTAAGTCTCTTTCAGCGTAGATGTCGATGAATGTAGATGTACGTCCAAGTGACATAGCTGCACCGTTCTGTTCCTTAACTGCTGCTAAGTATCCAAAGTATGTAGCCTGAATAGCTTCCTGTACGTTAGATGCTGGTTTAGAAATATCGCATCCGTAAGAAGCAGCCATTTCTTTCATCATTTTAAGAGCTACAATCTGTTCAGAAAGTTCTTCACGAAGACGGATTGTCCAATCGTCCATTACACGTCCTGTAGAGTTTTTCTGAGCAATTTTATCTTCGATTAATCTGTCAATACCGTATAAAGCAATACGTCTGTAGTCACCGATGATACGTCCACGTCCGTAAGCATCTGGAAGACCTGTGATAACGTGTGCTGAACGGCAAGCTCTCATTTCATCTGTGTAAGCATCGAATACACCAGCGTTGTGTGTTTTTCTGTGAATTGAGAAAAATTCACTTACTTCTGGGTCTACTGTATAGCCGTTATCTGTACAAGCTTTTTCTGCCATACGGATACCACCATACGGCTGAAGAGAACGTTTGAAAGGTTTGTCTGTCTGGAAACCAACGATTGTCTCTTTATTTTTGTCTAAGTATCCAGGACCATGTGAAGTAATTGTAGAAATTACTTTTGTGTCCATGTCAAGTACACCGCCTGCTTCACGTTCCTGTTTGGATAAATCCAATACCTGTGCCCAAAGGTCTTTTGTGTTCTGTGTAGCGCCAGCAAGGAAAGCTTCATCACCATCATATGGTGTATAGTTTTTCTGAATGAAATCACGTACATTGATTTCTGATTCCCATTTGCCGCCTACAAAATTGTTCCATTCTGGTCTCATTTTGAAATAGCCTCCTATTTAATAAAATTTGATTAATTGTAACAAAATTCATAGCACAGAAAATGTAAATCACGTGCATTTTCTATGCTTATCCTGTATCAAATATTATAAGTGAAAAGAAGTATGTGGTCAAGGCACGCAGTGTACTTTTTTGTATACAAAACCGTATATTTTATGCTTTTTTTGTGAACAATTTATAAATAAGAAAAAATAGAAGGACAATAAGAAAAGCATTGACCAAATAAACGACTTATATTATAGTAGGTTACAGTAAGATGCGACTAACAGATATGGTCAGGAGGATATAAAAATGTCAGAAATTACAAAAAACACAACAATTGGACAGGCACTTCAGATAAATCCAAATATCGCACCAGTATTAATGGGAATTGGTATGCATTGCTTAGGTTGCCCATCAGCACAGGGTGAGACATTGGAAGAAGCGGCTATGGTTCACGGACTTGATGTAGAAGAATTAATGGCCAGAATCAACGAAGCAACAAAATAAGAATAAGAATCTTAAAAAGGACTGCGCTTTAAGCGACAGTCCTTTTTTCTTAAATATAAGTTACATAGATGCGAGAGCCTGTAATGCGTTGTCCCGAATCATTGCGTCAAAATGTTCATCTAAAAATGCCTCGCCGGCAGAAGAGCATTTCTCAAAGTTTCCATATTCAGAAAGAATATTACAGATTTTGTTGAATTCTTCCGGAGTGTGGTTGCTTTTTGAGAGAACGAGCAAATATTTGCCTGCTTCATTATTTTTATACAATGAGTTCTCACCTGTGTAGTAATTTTTCAGTACATGGGCAAGTCGTGTAACTTCGCCAATGGACTGGAAAGAAAATACTTTGGTAAGATTTACATTCTCAGTAGCAGGTTCCTCTTTGGTAACAGGAGAAGTCTGTTTTGCCTTGGAAGTATCCGCTTTTGTCTGGGATGCTGTATTGTCTGCAGCAAGAGGTTCGCGGTTTTTGATTTTCTTGAATAAATCCAGGACGTCGGCTGCGCCCTCTGCAAGATTGTTAATCATCTCATCAATGTCTGTGTCATCATCCTCATCCTGGATGGCAGGTGCGAACTTGGAGAATCTTGTATCAAGTTCTTCTGGGTCTTCTACCTTTGTAATGATTAAAACAATACAGTCTGGATTTAATGGAATAGCTTCTATCATAAGCGGAATATCTTCTGCTTCAAAACCAAATTCAAAAGATGCCTGTTGCATCATATCGCGGAACAAACTTTTTGCCTTTTCTGTGCCGTAGGCAAGTTCACTGAGTTTAAGTTCGCGATCTGCTAAGTCTGCTTTCGTCAGTGTGCAACGAATCTGGTGGTCATTTACTTTTTCTATTTTCATAAATTATCACATCCTTACTATATGATACTGACATATTTACCCGTTGTGACTCAAATGTCCGTAAAATGAACATATATTTAAGATAAAAGTATCTTATACTTTAAAATTTATTAAGTCAATAGTGCGGTATGTCAGTTTTTTGTTTTTTCATAAAATTTTATAATTTTATTGATAATTTTGGCAGATTTTGCTATTATTATCTGCAGAGATGCCTTGCAATCTGTATCAGAAGGAGGCATGTCGGTATCTTATTTTAAAACTATGAAACAAATTCTTGTTTCATGCAGCTTTCTTTTGTTCTTAGTATTCACAAAAGAAAAGTGTCTTACAAGCTAAAGTGCTTGGTCAGAATATCAATTTTTTCCAAATTATTTTTCACAAATTATTCAACAACAACTTTTTGATATTTTATTTTTAATTCGATACACGTTAGGGCATCTCTATCATTCTATTTCTATTATCACCTTTTCATGGAAAAAGAATCACAAAAATTACATTTGTTACATATATCACAATCCTTTTGGTGCAAATGAATGTATTTTTGAAAGATAGGAGGTACGTGTGAAGAAAAAAGATAACAGTACGCAGATGATAAAGACACGTCTGGAAAACATTGTACACAGTGGTGTCAATCTGTATCTGGATGGAAGAAGGGTTTCGCCTCAGGAAATTGCAGATATCTATGCCGTGCGGGAAGATGTTGCATATATGCCGGACTATGTTACGGATGATCGGGGTGTCCTAAAAGAAGTAAGATACGACAAAATCAGAACAAATTAAGTATGAAAAACGAATATGCCAAAGCCCCAGTGCATGATAATACTTAACCATCTGAAAATCGTAATTTGTCAAAATTAGTAATGACGATATAGGAATAGTCTGATATAATAGGAACGATTGGAAAGGAGCTGGACATATGAAAAAATTTATCCCGGCAATGGTCGCAATCGTTCTTATTTTTGTGATTGTTGGCGCATGGGCTGGAACAAAAGTATACGAGAAATATTCATATTCCGATGAAAGAGCGGATTTGGAACAGTATTTTGAAATAGATACAGACGATGGAGTTGCAATTGTACTTCAGGATGAGAAAATTGCAGAGCAGGCAAAGATAATAGATGGTATTTATTATCTGGATCTTGCGAGTGTGCATAAATATCTGAATGAGCGTTTTTATTGGGATGGCAATGAAAGTCTGCTTATCTATACGACACCAACCGACATGATTACCAGTGTTGTTGGCAGCAGTGCTTATACAGCAGAGGGTGCGGAGCAGACTGAAAATTATGTGATTTCTGTACAGGAAGGCGAGATATTATATGTGGCGCTGGATTATGTAAAAAAATATACGAATTTTTCTTACGAAGCATTTAGCACACCAAATAGAATGCAGATGTATACAGTTTGGGGAGAACAGACTGTTGCAGAGATAGGAAAAGATACTGCAGTACGTTTTCAAGGCGGTGTCAAAAGTGAGATTTTAACGAATCTGGTAGCTGGAGATAAAGTTGTCGTACTCGAAGAAATGGAAAATTGGAGTAAAGTTAAGACAAATGATTGTTATATCGGCTATGTCGAGAATAAGCGTTTGAAAAATATTGCGCAGGAGCAACAGGTTCCAGTAACGGACTATGAAGAGCCTGTTTATACCAATATCAAAAAAGATTATAAAATCAGTCTGATGTGGCATCAGATTTACAGACAGGAAGCAAATGCAAACTTGGATAATGTGATGGCAGGGGTGTCAGGTGTGAATACCATATCTCCGACATGGTTTTCGCTTTCGGATAATCAAGGTAACTTTAATAGCTTTGCGTCTAGTGATTATGTTGCCAAAGCTCATGCGAAAGGGTTAGAGGTTTGGGCAATGGTGGACAACTTTAATTATGCCCATAACTATGATGCGGATGTGAGTACACAGGAAGTGCTTTCTTATACAAGTAAGCGGCAATATCTGATTGATGGACTTGTCAATACAGCATTAGCATATGGAATTGATGGTCTGAATATTGACTTTGAAGGAATTCCAGCGGAAACGGGACCACACTTTATTCAGTTTATCAGAGAGTTGTCTATCAAATGTCGTGAAAAGGGATTGGTTCTTTCGGTTGATAATTACGTGCCAACTTCTGGTACAGATTATTATGAAAGAGAAGAACAAGGAAATGTAGTCGACTATTTTATAATTATGGGATATGACGAACATTGGAGAGGTTGTGGTACAGCAGGTTCTGTAGCATCCATTCATTTTGTAGATGAAGGTATTGCAAAGACATTGGAAGATGTACCAGCAGAAAAAGTAATCAATGCAGTGCCATTCTATACACTTGTATGGAGAACGGATGGTGGCGAGACAACCGATGAGACATTAACAATGGCAAATACTGGTGCATACATTGACAGAAACGGACTTACTCCAACGTGGGATGAAGAGACTTGCCAAAATTACGTGGAATTTGAGGAAGGTAATGCGCTATATCAGGTGTGGTTTGAAGATGTAGAGTCATTGCAAGTAAAATTAAACGTAATGAACAAGCATGCCCTGGCAGGTGTTGCAGGCTGGAGCCTTGGATTACAGTCAAAGGATGTATGGCCATTATTTGAAGCATATATTAACAGTTAAAGAGAAAAGCTGTATACATATCAAATGTATGCAGCTTTTACTATTACTTGATTTTGGTTGTTCTGTATAACGTTTAGTTGTCATAAATTATATGGTAATTAGCATTTACAGAAGCTATTATACTGGAGTTGGCAGAAGGAATTATGTGCTGACCCTTAAAAAACGTCAGTACTTAGCGAGGTATTTTCGAGCTTAGTACTGTTACGTTTTGTACGGAGCGAGAGCGTGTCTGCACAATTTTTTTCTGCCAACTCCAGTATAATAGGTTCTGTAAATGTTCACACAGTTATTTTGACGGAGGTATTTTATGGGGAAGCTACAGAACAGAATCATAAAAACCACAATGGCAGTCATTCTCGTAATATCAATGGTTTTTCTGGCGCGAGAGGCTGCACAACTGACAATAAGTGACAATGTTGTCAGTTCTGGACCGCGAGTGGTCATTGATGCTGGACATGGAGGTAATGATCCTGGGAAGGTTGGGATAAATGGAGCATTGGAAAAGGAGATTAATCTTGCAATTGCCAAACAGCTACAGATTTTTTTAGAAGCCAATGATGTGGAAGTGATTATGACACGTGAAGAGGATGCCGGATTGTATACGGAAGGTGAGCGGAATAAAAAAGTCCAGGATATGAAAAAAAGAATAGAAATCATAGAAAATGAAAAACCTGACATTGTTGTCAGCATTCACCAAAATAGCTATCATCAGGAAAGTGTTCACGGTGCGCAGGTATTTTATTATGATGGGAGTACAGAAGGGGAGGCGTTAGCAAAGATTATGCAAACGCAGCTTGTGAAAGGTCTTGACCCAGACAATCATAGACAGGAAAAAGCAAATGACAGTTATTACCTATTAAAGAAAACGTCATCACCTATTATTATCGTGGAGTGTGGTTTTCTATCGAACAATCAGGAATCGGCATTGCTTGCGACAGAGGAATACCAGGAAAAGGTGGCGTGGGAGATTCATCTTGGAATATTACAGTATTTGAATGGAAAATCATAAAAGATGTAATCGTATTGTAATATTATTGCTTTGCGTTATGATGACTTTGTGGTATACTTGTTTCAGCATAAACACGGTAAAGAGGCGTATTTTATATGAATACCATAGTAGTTACGGTTGATAAAGAGAATCCAGATATAAAAGTTCTTGCACAGGCAGGGGATATCATTAAGAGTGGCGGCTTGGTTGCTTTTCCGACAGAGACAGTATACGGACTGGGAGGAGATGCATTGAATGCACAGTCTTCGCATAAGATATATGCAGCAAAGGGACGCCCATCAGATAACCCACTGATTGTGCATATTTGTGATATAAAGGATTTGGATGCAATAGTGGAAGAAATTCCGGAATTCGCAAAGCGTCTGGCAGAGGCTTTTTGGCCAGGACCGCTTACGATGATTTTTCGCAAATCTGAAAAAGTGCCGTATGAGACAACGGGTGGATTGGATACGGTTGCGGTAAGAATGCCGGAGCATAAGACTGCTTTAGAATTTATAAGGCAGGCAGGTGGATATGTGGCGGCTCCAAGCGCTAATGTATCTGGCAGACCAAGTCCTACGATTGCAGACCATGTAATAGAAGATTTGTCTGGCAGGGTAGAGATGATTTTGGATGGCGGCGAAGTTGGTATTGGACTCGAATCAACGATTGTGGATTTGACGGAACATGTTCCAATGATTTTAAGACCTGGGTATATTACAGCTGAGATGTTAAAAACAGTGATTGGAGAAGTAACGATAGATCAGGCAATACTGCATGCAGATTCAAAGGAAGCGCCAAAGGCACCCGGTATGAAATATAGACATTACGCGCCAAAAGGAAGCCTGTCAATAGTAGAAGGCAATATGGAACAGGTGACAACAAGAATCCAGCATCTGCTTATAGAAGCAAAACAGGCAGGTAGGAAAGTTGGCGTTATTGGTACAGATGAGACTGTTTCTTTATATGCTGATGCAGACGTGATAAAAAGTCTTGGAAGTCGCACGGACGAAGAGGCGATTGCAAGACATCTGTACAAGGTATTGCGTGAGTTTGATGAAGAAGAAGTAACACAGATTTATTCGGAGTCATTTGGTGATAATAAAATGGGACAAGCTATAATGAACCGTTTGCTCAAGGCAGCGGGACATCAAATCATACAAGCTTAGATAAGGGAGGATAATATAATGATAGCAATAGGAAGTGACCACGGTGGATTTGACATGAAGCAAATTATTATAGAATATTTCAAGGAGAATCATATCGAATATAAAGATATGGGATGCTATGATAAGCAATCATGTGATTATCCAATTTATGGTAAAGCGGTAGCAGAAGCAGTAGCGGCAGGAGAGTGTGAAAAGGGTATCGTTATCTGTACAACAGGAATCGGTATTTCTATGGCGGCGAATAAAGTAAAAGGTGTCAGAGCAGCGCTCTGTAGCGAACCACATTCAGCAAAAATGACAAGACTGCATAATGATGCGAATGTACTTGCGATTGGTGGGGCTCTTGTTGGTAAAAATATGGCAATTGAAATTGTAGAAACATTTTTAAATACAGAATTCTCTTATGGTGAAAATCATATTAGGAGAATCGGACTTCTGGACTAGAACTGGAATCTGATGTATTTACAGAGGATACAAAAGAGGGTAAGGGAGAGTTAGCGTGAAAAGAAAAAATTATATATCATGGGATGAGTATTTTATGGGCGTGTCCATGCTTTCAGGCATGCGTTCCAAAGATCCAAATACACAGGTTGGGGCCTGTATTGTAAGTGAAGATTATAAAATACTCTCTATGGGTTACAATGGATTTCCAAAAGGATGTTCTGATGATGAATTTCCGTGGGATAGGGAAGGTAGCGAGTTAGAGACAAAATATGCTTATGTAACACATAGTGAACTAAATGCCATTTTGAACTACAGGGGTGGCAGTTTGGAAGGAGCGAAAATATATGTTTCTCTCTTTCCATGTAATGAATGTGCAAAAGCAATTATTCAGGCAGGAATCAAAGAGGTGGTATACGCTGATGACAAATATGCGGATACGCCTTCTACCATTGCATCTAAAAGGATGTTAGATGCGGCAGGTGTAAAATATCATCAGTATAAAAAAACAGGACGTAAAGTTGAATTAGAAATGTAGAGAGGTATCGCAATGAAAGCAAACGGGCGTAAAGAGGTGGCAGCAGTTCTTGTTGTACTCCTTTTATTGGTTCAACTGCCGATAACGGTAATGGCAACCAGCACCCAGGAAAAACTAAATCAGGCAGAGAAAGAAAAGAAACAAACCGAAGCGGAATTAAATGAGAAGCAGGAAAATATTGGAGATTTGAAGGATGAACAGAATTCTCTAAAAGGTCAATTGCACAGTCTGAATTCTGATTTGAGTGAGGTAAGTGAGACACTGTCTGAGTTGGAAACAGACATAACTAATACCAATGCCAATATTGAAACGACACAGCAGGAATTGAAGGAGGCAAAAGCAGTAGAGCGCAAGCAGGATGCTTCCATGAAGAGGAGAATCCAGTTTGTTTACGAGCGTGGTGATGCTGCATATATGGAAATGCTTTTTGCATCGGAATCATTTGGGGATTTTCTAAATCGCAATGAGTATGTCACAAAACTTGCAGAGTATGACCAACAGAAACTGCAGGAGTATATTGCGGCAAAAGAACTTGTAGAAGCAAAGGAAGCAAAACTGCAGGAGCAAAAGGCAGAGTTGGAATCTTTGCAGGCACAGGCTGAAGAGGAAAAAGGAAGAATTACAGGTCTTGTAAACAAGACATCCAATAGTATTGCTGATTATGCAGATCAGATATCTCTGGCGGAGCAGGAAGCACTTGCATATGAAGCCAAGATTAAAGAACAGGAAAAAAACATTGCACAGTTAAAAGCAAAACTTGCAGAAGAGCAGGCATTATCCAGATTGGCAGCGAATTCAGCCAAAAGAGATATTTCAGAAGTTTCATTTGCAGGAGGCGACAGACAGTTGCTTGCAAACCTGATTTACTGCGAGGCAGGTGGAGAGCCATATGCAGGACAGGTTGCGGTTGGCGCTGTAGTTATTAATCGTGTGCTTAGTTCTGTTTTCCCAGATACTGTTGTTGGAGTTATCTATCAGAATAGACAGTTTTCGCCAGTTGCCAGTGGAAGACTTGCGCTGGCGCTTGCAAGTAATAAAGCAACGGCTAGTTGCTATCAGGCAGCAGACGAAGCAATGAAAGGGTATTCGAATGTTGGGAACTGTGTATTTTTCAGGACACCAATCCCAGGATTAAGTGGAATCCAGATTGGGGGACATATCTTTTATTAGTATAGCAGGCAATGCAGCATATAATAAGCATCTCGTGATGTAGGATAATACTTTCTTATCTGTTACTGTCTGTTATGTACACTTGTATCTTTGTTTTGTTTTTTATAAAGAGGACTCATTTCAGGAAAATGTTAGTATTTCTTAGCACCTGATTTTGATTGTAAGCAACCGTCGAAGCACTGTTTGAGTCTTAAAAAAATAGTAGCATCTGTACGGCGCGACGATAACCTTATTTTGGCGTTTTCTAAATGAAGCATTCGACATCCTCGATTGTTCTGCCCTTCACAAAAGAGGCTTCGCCTCTAGGAGTTTCGGGCAGAACTTGATGTCTCTGTGCTTCATTAAGAAAACGCACAAAACGGTTAAAAGTCGCGCCTGTACAGATGCTACTATTTTT
>JAFUQM010000011.1 GCA_017472325.1 Lachnospiraceae bacterium | reverse complement strand
GGATGAGCAGGGAAATAAGGTTATGGATAAAATGTCCAGAGAAGAAACCCTGCATGCAATGAAAACAATTTCGGCACAGTATGGAGATAATGTAATTGTAGAGTTCTCCGGGGATGGTATGGCTGCACTTGTTGACAGTGAAAAAAAAGGTAATCTGGACGAAATCGTTAGAACAGATTCAGCAAAACAGGCTGCTTTCAATGAGGCAGTTGTTCAGATGGAAAATACGCATCGGATTGTAATTCCAAACATTCAGACTAATGAGAAATTATATAGTAGCCTTGAGGGAGCAGATGAAAATGTTGTAAAGGCTGCGAACGGAATTATCAAAAATTATTTTCTTCCCCACAATGTTGGCAATATAACAGAAGAAGAACGACAGGAAATGATTGCATTTGGAATGGAAGAAGCAAAATACATTGCTAAAAATTATCTGGATGAAGAACATGCTGGAGAGTTTCTTTCTGCAATGGAAACGATTGCGAAATATGGTATGAGTGGTACGGTAGATGAGAATGGTAATGTTACATACGACATTAAGAAAGGCCCCATGGTGGGCGCACCGGATGATTATTTAGACAGAATGGATATTCTGAAGTCCAAGGCGCCGGATTTATATAATGAGATTAATGAATTGAATTACAACATTGTTAATCGAAAAGGTGGAGAGAAATTTGGCACCAAGTTTTTGGAATTGCACAAACGAGCAGAAAAGGTGTTGAACAGTAAATCTGGTGATGATGAAAAAACAAATTTGGAGGTAGCGGTAGAAGAATACACAGACTGGAAAGAGAAAATCGAAGAAACAAAGTTACCAACTGCATTTAGCAATGTGAAGTATGATAATCTGCAAAGTTTCTTCGAAAGTCTGAAAAACCAGAGTCAGCTATCTGGTTCATGGATGACAGATAATATGAATCGGTTTATGAAGTGGCTGGCGGTATCATAAGATGTAGTTTTACTTTTGAACTAGGAGGTGCTTTATGTCGATGGAAATAAGTTATCCAAATACAGGTCTGATTTCACCAAATTATGATGCCATCAATAAAGCAAATAAAATACTTGCAGGAAAGACTGCGGAAGATTTAAAGGCAAATACTTCCGGAACCATGCAGGAACTTTCAACAGAAGAAGTCAGAGAGATGCGTGAAAAGGCTCGTAACGAACAAAGAACATTAAATGTTGATCGTAGCGAGATTGTAAATAATGTGTACTGGAAAACAGGCGATAACATTACCTACAATGTGGATGGAGTTTCTTTTACAAATGAGGAAATGAAAGCCTGTAAAGAGGTTGTAAAAAATGCCATAGCAGCACTGCCGACAAAGGGAAGTGATTTAGATTATGAAGATTATGCTGCAATGGGAATTGCAGCCAATATGGTAAATACATATGCAACAGAACATCTGACAGTGGAACAGGCGGAAGTTATAAATAAAAGCATAAATGATTATTTAGACAGTCTTGTGCAAGCGGAGAAAGAACGTCATGCTCAGAGTGGATATTTTATTGATGACACGAAAGGTGTTGGAAGTACAGGAGAACTAAATAAGTACTATGCTGTCAGACAACAGCTAAGTGAGGGCGCGGCAGAGTCGTTAAGAAGTCAGACAACCTCCAATCTGCCAGAGAATACGAGAAATACGTTGCTGGATAATTTGGAACATGCCAGTAAGCAGGGGAGCGTTGCGCAATCTGCTTCTAATGAACAGTTAGCAGATACCATAAGAACATTATTCCAGAACTTAAAATTGAGTAATGGTAATGCAGTAAATGATGCTTTTGCAAGATACCGGGAAATAATGACACCTGTTTATAAAGCAAATGGTATTGAGAATACTGCGAATCATGATTCGCTGTCCCATGTGCTTGAACAGGACACCAATAGATTTTCTATGCAGATAGCAAATGCGAAAGCAGTGATAAGTGGTATGGGAAGTAGTGTGAATATTACTGTTTAAAGGAGAAGAAATATTATGGCAAGTGTTCAATGTAACTCCCCTGTAATTCAGAGTCAAGGAAGTGGATATTACAATTATTATAATATAGCCAGCAGGCATAAAACAGAAGAAGTGTCGGAGGCATGGTATCATAAGGATTTATCGAAAGATGAGATTGTAAGCAATAATACCGGAATTCTCAATAAAGATTCAAAAAATGCTGACCTATATCGTAAATTGGAGAGTGCTTACATGGGCGTTGCAGAGTCTAATCGTGCAAAATACTCTACTGTGGACGAACTTCGTGCTGCACTTAATGAAAAATACAGTGCAACAGGAGCTTATGCAAAATACTCAAAAGAGCAAAGAAATGCAATGTATTTAAATGAGTTAAGTATGACGTGCTTTGGGATAATTGGCAGTCATACCGGCATGGGTGGGGGAGATATTCTAGCTGATCCCCATCTAAAAGGCGAAGTAACCAAAAACACTTCATCTGAAACCAAAGAGTTTAATATGAAAACTCTTGCACAACAATTTCGCAATGTATTTGCCAATAATGGTCTTGATATATCCATGTTTGGAAATGCAAGGTTTTCATTCACAGTAAAAGGAATGACAGGAAAGTTAAGCGTTTTGTTGCTTCAGGATGATAATAAACAGCCTGTATCAGACAGTCTGCTAGAGCAGATGCAGGAAGCCTTAAATACGAATGATAACGCTCGACAGTTGTTTTATAATATGCTCTACAATGCGAACAAGGAAGGGACTGTATCAGAAGCGGAAAGAACCAAGTATCTTCTGTATCTTAACTTCTATCAGGAAACAGGACTGGATATTCGTGAATTTACACAGACAGAGGATGGATTTGTAAATGAAGAAGGCGAATATGCAAGAGATTTGTATGAAGAAGGATTAAAGACATCAACAGTTCCGGCAGAATTTAAAGGTTCCGCATATGAATATTTTACATCACTGGAAGAGAAAGCACTAAGATATGACATTTCAAAGGTTCCTGATTTGACATTAAGCATGGAATATCAG
>JAFUQM010000010.1 GCA_017472325.1 Lachnospiraceae bacterium | reverse complement strand
TTATACGTTCTATTATCCATACCCGGATTATAAATTTATGACAACACTATATTCAGATAAGAGAATGCCGATGCCGGGAGAATTATCAAATAACATGCGTAATTTTGACAGGTCAAGATTGCTATTATTTGATGAAAAGAATGCGTTTGATACGATTATAAAGGAAGGCGAATTTCCACTGTATTCTAATTCATATATGCTAGTTACAGGAAAAGAGCCGGAGATTAAATATACAAAATATTCTAATGATAGAGCAGAGCAGTTTGCGATTAGAACAGATATTATGGAGGATGCAAATGGTGAAAGATGGGTAGAAAAAGTACCTATGACGCCAGAAGCATCACGTCACATTGCCAATATAAAGCGTTGGTATGAGCTGTTGCAGGCAAGATATGCGGGGAGCGGACTGCATATTAATGAGTGTCGTGAGATGGATGGCAAATTGCAATTTTCCTATATTAAAGGTGTTACTTTAGAAGAAATGTTGGATGAATGCCTGGATAAAGGTGATATGGAAGGATTCGTTGCATTGATAGAACAATTTAAGAGTAAATTGGCTTATGCTAACGAAAACAGCAGTTTGGTAAGTGATTTTGATGTTGTATTTGCGAATATTCTGATTAATAATAACGATTGGTATTTAATTGATTATGAATGGACAGAAGAAAAAGAGATTACAATACAACAGCAATTGATGCGCTCCTTATATTTCTATATTATCAGTAGTGATAAGCGCAGAAAGTTAAAAGGAGATTTAATAATACAAAAACTAGGACTGGATGAAGCAACTTTTGAGAAGATTGTTGAAAGTGAAAAACAATTCCAACAATATGTAACAGGAAAACGCATGGCAATGACTGAGATGAGAGATGCAATTGGTCAGCAAGTATTGTCTGCTAGAGAGATAGAAGCGTTGCATTTTGGCAAAGGCGGTATCGTAGAGAATAGTGTACAGATATATACAGATGAAGGCGCAGGATGTTCGGAAGAAACTTCTTATTTTGTGCAAGGGGCATACAAAGATAGAAATCATATATCATTTTCTTTGGAAGTTGATGCGCAGATGAAGTATGTTCGTATTGATCCGGCAATGGATAGTTGTATAGTGACAGTGGATGAATTCACATGGAATGGGAAGAAAATTCCAGTTGGAACAAAACGCTGTATGATAAATGGAACAATGCTTGGAAAGAACACTATGCTATTTGCAACGACAGATCCTAACATTATCATTAATGTAAAGAGAATGCCGAAGAAGCAGATGAATACAATTCAGGTAAAAATGGAAATTGTTCGTATTCCAATCGAAGTGGCACGTCAGATGGCAGAGGTGGAGAGCGGACAGAAAGGTTAGGACAATTGGAGAGAGGCCGATTGTAGGCAGGTTGATGGATGATGAGTGAACAATTAAAGCAGCAAGAGCAGCTTCTTGATTATTATAAAACAGCACTTGTGCGTGAAAAAGAGAAAAACAATGCACTTGCAGGAAAACTCGCAGATGCAGAAAACAAAATCAATGATCTGCAGCAAAAGCTGGATAAAATAAAAAATAATCCATTTTGGAAGATGACAAAACCATTCCGCGTGGTGATTCATTGGTGCATTCGCATGAAAGATAGGATTACACGGCTTGGTTCGCCTAAGAATATATTACGTAAGTTAAAAAGTAAGAAGATTGAACATAAAGCAATGAAACGTTATGGAACAGAAAGCTTCCCGACACCGGAACAGATTGCAGATATGCGGGCGCACGTATTTCCACAGGAGATTAAATTCAGTATTCTTGTGCCACTTTATAATACGCCGTCCAAATTTTTGCGCGAGATGATTGATTCTGTTGTGGCGCAGACATATCATAACTGGGAATTGTGCTTAGCTGACGGTTCGGATGATGCACATGCTTATGTTGGTGAGATTTGCCGCAAGTATCAAGAAAATGATTCTCGTATTGTATACAAGAAATTAGAGAAAAACGAAGGTATTTCCGGTAATACAAATCAATGTTATACTATGGCAACAGGTAATTATATTGCTTTGTTTGATCATGATGATATTTTACACCCATGTGTATTGTTTGAGTATATGCAGGTCATTTGTGACCAAGGGGCAGATTATATTTATTGTGATGAGGCAACATTTAAAAATGGCAATATCAATCATATGATTACATTGCACTTTAAATCAGATTATGCGATTGATACATTGCGTGCGAATAATTATATATGCCACTTCAGTGCATTTTCCAGAGCGTTGTTAGAAGGAACAGAATTGTTTAGAACACAATTTGATGGTAGCCAGGACCATGATATGATATTGCGTCTGACAAGTAGAGCAAAGAAAGTGGTTCATGTTCCGAAATTGTTGTATTATTGGCGCTCCCACAAGAACAGCGTGGCTTCGGGTATCAGTGCAAAGACATATGCAATTGAGGCAGCCAAAGGTGCTGTGGCAGATCACCTTGCAAGAGCTGGTTATGAAGGCTTTGAAATTACGAGCACAAGAGCATTTGAAACAATCTTTAGAATAAGATATCAGCTGTTATCAAATCCGCTGATTTCTATTATTATACCAAACAAAGACCATGTAGAAGATTTGCGTCGTTGTGTTACATCAATTTTGGAAAAGTCGACATATGAGAATTTTGAGATTATCATTGTAGAAAATAACAGCACAACACAGGAAATCCGTGACTATTATAAAACGTTAGAAAAATATCCCCAGATACAGATTGTGACATATGAAGGTGAGTTTAATTACTCTAAAATCAATAATTATGGCGCATCCTTTGCAAAGGGAGAATATCTTCTTCTATTAAATAATGATACAGAAGTCATTACCATTAACTGGCTCGAAGAGTTGTTGATGTATGCGCAAAGAGAGGATGTTGGTGCTGTTGGTGCCAAATTGTATTATGCGGATCAGACAATTCAGCATGCAGGCATTGTATTAGGACTGGGAGCGCATAGAACAGCAGGACATGTACATTATATGGTAGGCAAAGAGAACGTAGGATATATGGGTAAACTTTGTTATGCACAGGACATGAGTGCGGTAACAGGAGCCTGCCTGCTTGTAAAAAAGGCGTTATATGATGAACTTGGCGGTTTAGATGAAGGATTTGCAGTGGCATTAAATGATGTGGATTTTTGCTTGAGACTACGTGAAAAGGGATATTTAAATGTCTTTACACCGTTTGCAGAATTGTATCATTTTGAATCCAAATCCAGAGGTTTAGATGATGAGGGCGCTAAATTAGAACGTTATAATAAAGAAGCTGAAGTGTTCCGCACCAAATGGAAAGCTGTATTAGAGAAGGGTGACCCATACTATAATCCAAATTTTTCTTTAGATAGAAGTGATTTTTCGTTAAGATTGAATATGTAAAAATATAGAAAATCATGTTATAATATGCTAAAACCGCGTTTTTACGCGAGTGTATAAAAGAAAATACAGAGAAATGTAACATATAAGGAGGCCAAACATGAGTTATAAAGACCAATTTAATTTCTGGTTAGAAGATTCTTATTTTGACCAGGACACAAAAAATGAGTTATTAGCAATCAAAGACAACGAAGGAGAAATTGAAGACCGTTTCTATAAAGATTTGGAATTCGGTACAGGCGGACTGCGTGGAGTCATTGGCGCAGGTACAAACCGTATGAACATATATACAGTAAGAAAAGCAACACAAGGACTTGCGAATTATATCATCAAACAGGGTGGACAGGAAAAAGGTGTAGCAATTGCATATGATTCCCGTCGTATGTCTCCTGAATTTGCTGATGAGGCAGCTCTTTGCATGGCTGCGAATGGAATCAAAGCATATGTATTTGATGCACTTCGCCCAACACCAGAATTATCTTTTGCACTTAGAACATTAGGCTGTATTTCTGGTATTGTAGTAACAGCAAGCCACAATCCACCAGAATATAACGGATACAAAGTATATTGGGAAGATGGTGCGCAGGTAACAGCACCAAAGGATAAAGAAATTATTACAGAAGTAAATAATGTAACTGATTATCATGCAGTGAAGACAATGGATAAAGAAGAGGCAATGAAAGCTGGTCTTTATCAGGTGATTGGTGCTGAAATTGATGACGCATACATGGCAGAATTAAAGAAACAGATTATTCATCCAGAAGTTATCAAAGAAGTAGCAGATGACATTAAGATTGTATATTCTCCATTCAATGGTACAGGTAATGTGCCTGCAAGACGTATTTTGTCTGAACTTGGTTTTAAACATGTATATGTAGTTCCAGAACAGGAGATGCCAGATCCAAACTTTACAACACTGGAATACCCAAATCCAGAAGATCCAAAAGCATTTACTTTAGCATTAAAACTTGCAAAAGAGAAAAATGCTGATATTGTTCTTGCAACAGACCCAGACGCAGACCGTCTTGGTATTTATGCACTTGATACAAAAACAGGTGAATATGTACCATTTACAGGTAATATGTCAGGTATGCTTATTGCAGAATATATTTTAAGAGAAAGAACAGCAACAGGCACAATGCCTGCAAATCCAGCACTTGTAAAAACAATCGTTACAACAAATCTTGCTGACCAGATTACAGCAGATTACAACGTAAAGATGATTGAAGTGCTGACCGGTTTTAAATTTATTGGAGAACAGATTAAATTATTTGAACAGACAGGAAGCAATCACTACGTATTTGGTTTAGAAGAAAGCTATGGTTGCCTGGCTGGTACACATGCACGTGATAAAGATGCGATTGTAGCTGTAATGTGCTTATGTGAAGTGGCTGCATGGTGTAAGAAAAATGGAATTACTGTATGGGATCAGATGGTAAAAATCTACGAGAAATATGGTTATTTCAAAGAAGATATGTACACAATTACATTAAAGGGTATTGAAGGTTCTAAACAGATTCAAGAGATGATGAATAAGTTAAGAAGCAATCCACCAAAAGAGTTTGGCGAACTGAAAGTAATCAATTTCCGTGATTACAAGACAGGAAAAGTAGTAAACTTAGAGAGTGGAGAAGAGTCTTCCACAGGACTTCCAGAATCTAACGTACTTTATTTTGAACTGACCAATGACTCATGGTGCTGTGCAAGACCATCAGGAACAGAGCCTAAGATTAAATTCTACATGGGCGTAAAAGGTACAAGTCTGGAAGATGCAAAAGTAAAAGTAGATGCTCTTACAGAAAGTCTGAAAGCACAGTTATAATTTTAACGAAGGATTTACAAAGGTTTTATGAGAAAATTATTAGAACAAATACTGAAATTCGGTATTGTAGGCGTGATTGCATTCGTAGTGGATTTTGGTATTTTTACAGTCCTTAGTACCGTATTAGATATACATTATCTGATTGCAAACTTCTTTGGTTTTTCTGTTTCTGTTGTAGTAAACTATCTACTTAGCATGAGATATGTATTTACCAGACAGGAAGGTGCCAATAAGAAAGCGGAATTTGTTATATTTGTCATATTAAGTGTAGTAGGACTTGTATTAAATGAATGGATTATTTATCTGTGTGTAGATGTCATTTACGAATCTTGGACTGCACTTCATGTATGGATTAGTCATGACTTGGCAAAATTGACAGGTAAGATTATTGCAACGGGTATAGTCATGGTATATAACTTTATTACAAGAAAGTTATTTATTGAAAAAGGATTTCGCAAATAGCAAAATAAAGAAAAGGCAGTGAGAAGTGGAGAGCCGCTTCTCACTCTTTTCACTTCATGGGGAAGGAGAGCGCATGAAAGCATATATCAAAAATGCATGGTATTATTGTAAGAGAAATGGAATAAGCAGAACTTTTTTTACAGCAATGGAACGCATGCTTTTAAAAGATAATAAGTGTTATGAATGGAAAGACCTTCCGCAGGAAGAATTGGAGAAGCAGCGTCAGAGAGTATTTAGGAATGCAATTACATTTAGCATTCTTGTGCCGGCATATGAAACGGATTCTAATTTTTTGTGCCAAATGATGGATTCTCTTCTGAACCAGACATATCCACACTGGGAACTGGTAATTGCAGATGCAAGCAAAACAGATGCCGTAGAGAATATAGTTCGTGATTATACGGTAAGACAACAAGAAAATCGTATTGTATACAAACGTCTGGAAAACAATGCAGGCATTTCGGCGAATACAAATGAAGCATTAAAACTGGCAACGGGAGAATATATCGGATTACTTGATCATGATGATGTATTGACACCAGATGCATTGTATGAAATGGCAGTACAAATAGAATCAGCCAAAAAACAGGGAAAAGCTGTTAAGATGCTGTATTCAGACGAAGATAAATGTGACATGGATATGACACATTTTTACGAGCCACATTTCAAAGAAGAATTTAATTTGGATTTAATATTATCTAATAATTATATCTGCCATTTTCTTGTGATGGAAGCAGGTTTAATGAAACAAGTACAGTTTCAAACGGAATTTGACGGTGCACAGGATTACAAACTGGTGTTGGACGCGGTGACTGTTCTGATGCGTGATACTGAAAATACATTGCAGAAAACAGGTGTTGACAATAATGTAAATAGCACATGTTATAATAACACTTGGTTTGAAAAATCTATCGTACACATCCCTAAGGTATTATATCACTGGCGGTGCCATACTGGATCAACGGCGCAGAATCCACAGAGTAAGTTGTATGCATATGATGCAGGAAAGCACGCTGTGGCTTCCTTCTGTGAGAAACACGGCTGGAGAAATGTAACTGTAGAACATCTTCCACATCTGGGATTTTACAAGATAGTTTATGGGAATGGTCAGGACAAATCGAATGGCAATGTTACAAAAGAAACAGTGGCAGCGAATATATTTGCAGTGCGTAAGGATGTTGGCGCTGTAGGTGGTGCTGTGTTACATCATGGACGTATTGTTGGTGGCAGATATCGACAGGATGGATATATATATTATCAAGGACTGTTCCATCGTTTTAGCGGATATATGCACCGTGCGGTGTTGATGCAGGAAGCAGAGGCGCTGGATGTAAGGTGTATTGTTGTCAGGGAGGAATTACAAGCAACCTGGCAGGAAATTAGAGCAAAGTATAATTTGCCAGAGCATATTACTGAAAAAGTACCGGAGAAACAATTTAGACAAGCAGGCTTGGAACTTGCAGAAGTGTTGCATAAACAAGGCTATCGTATGGTTTGGAATCCAGCAATCAAGTGCAAAATCTAACAAGGTTGGATGCTACAATGACTTTAGAAGCGAAAGAAGGAGAGTATGATGCGGACGACAGTGATTATACCGAATTATAATGGAATGAAGTATATAGATAACTGCCTTGCTTCCTTGTGTACGCAGGAGAAAGAACAATTTCATACAATTGTTGTAGACAACGGCTCGACGGATGGAAGCAGAGAATTGGTAGCAAAGAAGTATCCGCATATAGAATTAATCTGCTTTGATGAGAATAAGGGATTCTGTGGAGCGGTTAATGCAGGAATTACGGCGACCAAGACGCCATACGTCTTACTTTTGAATAATGACACAACCGTAGCGACAGACTTTGTCTATCAAATGAGTGAAGCAATGGGGGATAAACGTGTTTTTTCAGTAAATGCACGTATGCTTTCTATGCAAGAACCAGATAAGATTGATGATGCTGGTGATTTGTATTGTGCGCTTGGATGGGCATTTGCCAGAGGAAAAGGCAAGTCGAAGGATACGAAATACGGTAGAAATATTTTTTCGTCATGCGGTGGTGCAGTTATTTATCGCAGAGAAGTCTTTGATACAATAGGACTTTTTGATGAAAATCATTTTGCTTATTTGGAAGATATTGATATTGGATATCGTGCAAGAATCCACGGATATAAAAATCATTACGAGTCAAAAGCTGTCGTATATCATGCTGGTAGTGGATTTTCCGGCTCCAGATACAATGAATTTAAAATAAAACTATCTTCAAGAAACAGTATTTACCTTATATATAAGAACATGCCATTTTTGCAGATTGTGTTAAATCTTCCATTTCTAATAGCGGGATTTTTGATAAAATGGTTATTTTTTATGAGAAAAGGGTTTGGTAAGATTTATATTCGCGGATTATGGCAAGGATTTCGACTTTCTATGTCAGAAGATGGCAAACAGAATAGAGTACCATTTCGTGTAAAACATCTGGGCAATTACTGTATAATCCAGTGGGAGCTATGGAAAAATATTTTTGTCAGATTTTTTGCTTCATAGAAAATTAAGTTGTACTTTTTGACATAATATTGTAAAATATTGCTTATGTATGGAAAGGCATAGCGATTGTTATGATAAAGGATAATCAGAAATACTTAAATCGTGTGCAGATTATATTAGATGCAGTGATTATTACGGCATCCTATCTTCTGGCATGGTTTGTTAAATTTGAGAGTAGTATAGCAAATAAAGATCCAAATGTAGGACGTCTGGCAGAAGAGGTCTATTTTACTGCGTTAATCTTTATCGTTCCGGGATATCTTTTGCTTTATGATGTGTGCAAATTATACACACCTAAGCGTACAACCAAGTCCAAATATGAGGTTTGGGATTTGTTTAAAGTAAATGCATTGGGTGCATTGCTTATCATGGTTGGATTGTTTGCAATCAAGCTTCAGGATTTCTCACGAGGTTTAATTGGTTATTTCTTTATTATTAACATAATTTTGTCAGTGATAGAAAGAGGTTTATTGCGTTATGCCCTGCGTTTTTTCCGTGCCAAAGGGTATAATATGAAATATATTCTGCTTGTTGGTTATTCCAGAGCAGCAGAGGAATACATTGTAAGAATACAGTCTAATCCACAGTGGGGATATGTTGTACGAGGAATTCTGGATGACAGAGTCCCAAGAGGTACACTGTATAAGGGTGTTAAAGTACTTGGAAGAATTGATAATCTGATGTATATTCTTCCAGAGAATAAGTTAGATGAAATTGCAATTACACTGGCGCTTGCAGATTATGGAAGGCTTGGCGAGATTGTAGATTTATGCGAGAAATCAGGCGTGCATACGAAGTTTATTCCCGATTACAATTCCTTGATTCCTAGCAAACCATATACCGAAGATTTGATGGGTTTGCCAGTCATCAATATCCGTTATGTACCACTGACTAATACGTTGAATCAGATAGCAAAAAGGGTAGTTGATATCGTAGGCTCTATTTGTGCATTGATCATTTTCTCACCGGTTATGCTGATTTTAGCGCTTGCAATCCGATTTACCAGTCCGGGACCAGTTATTTTTAAGCAAGAACGAGTAGGACTGCATAACAAATCTTTCTGGATGTATAAGTTTAGAACGATGGAAGTGCAAAAGGAAGCCTCTGAGAAGAAGGCATGGACAACAAAGGATGACCCAAGAGTCACCAAGATAGGTAAGATTTTACGGCGTACCAGTCTGGATGAACTGCCTCAATTTTTTAATATTTTAATAGGAAATATGAGTTTGGTAGGTCCAAGACCAGAACGTCCACTTTTTGTGGAGAAGTTTAAAGAAGAAATTCCACGTTATATGATAAAACATCAAGTTCGTCCAGGACTGACGGGATGGGCACAGATTAATGGATACAGAGGAGATACATCCATTCGTAAGAGAATAGAATACGATATATTTTATATTGAAAACTGGACAATGGGACTTGATATTAAGATATTGTTTTTAACGATATTTAAAGGATTTATTAACAAAAATGCATACTAAAATAGATAAGGGATGCAAAAGAGTAAGGAGAAGTAATATGGCAAACAGACCAAATCCAGAGCGGAGACAGCCAGCACAGTCAAGACAGTCGGCACAGTCAAGACAGTCAGCACAAGCAAGACAGTCAGCACAGGCAGGCGCAAGACAACCGCAAAGGAATTCCCAGAGAAATGGACAAAATCCGAATGGGAGAAGAATGAGTGCAAAGAAGAGAGCAAGAAAGAGAAGAAATAAAATTATTTTATTTATTATAGAGATTTTTGTTCTGGTAGCATTGCTTGGCGTACTGTATGTAGTATCAAAAGGTGAAAAAGCAGAGAAAATTGTAATAGATGAGGAAGAGCTGGAAATCAGTGAAACTGTAAAAGATAACGTTGTAATGAAGGGCTATCGTAATGTGGCTTTGTTTGGCGTCGATTCCAGAAGTGGCTCTCTTGGTAAGGGAAACAGATCCGATACCATTATGATAGCGTCTATCAATATGGATACTGGTGCAGTAAAATTGGTATCCGTATACCGTGACACATACCTTAACCTTGGCAATGACACATATGGCAAATGTAATTCGGCATATGCTAAGGGTGGTCCAGAACAGGCAATTATCATGTTAAATAAAAACCTGGATATGAATATTACGGATTACGTTACAGTTGGATGTGATGGTTTGATTGAAGTGATTGATGCACTTGGTGGCGTAGATGTGGAGGTTACAGAGGCAGAGATAGAGCATTTGAATAACTATCAGATTAGTATGGTAGGTACGACAACTGATAATATTACGTATACAGCGCAGGCAGGTGTTGATTATCAACCAGTCACATCAGCAGGTTTACAGACGTTGAATGGTTTACAGGCAACAGCATATTGCCGTATTCGTTATATAGGAGATGATTTTGAGCGTACAAGACGCCAGCAGACAGTATTACAGGCAATTGCTGTGAAGGCAAAACAGGCTTCACCGACTGTGCTAAATAATACAGCCAATGCTGTTATGGATCATATTTCCACATCTTTGGATTTATCAGAGATATTAGGTTTACTTGGAGAAGTGACCAAGTATAGTATTGTAGGAACTGATGGGTTCCCATTTGCGGATAATAGAACAACAGGAAGTGTAGGCTCTAAGGGAAGCTGTGTTATTCCAAAGGATCTGCAAACAAACGTAGTACAATTGCATGCATTTTTATTTGATGCACAAGGATATCAGGTATCTCCTGAGGTACAGGCATGCAGTGAAAAGGTATCCGCTGACACGAACGTCTATGCGAAATAAATAAATTCAGAAGTTGAAGGAGGCGCATATGCCCTCCTTTTCTTCAAGTATAGTCAAAATAGAGACAAGGAGCGATTATTACTTTGTTTAAAATAGATGTTATTATACCTACGTATAAACCAGACCAAAAGTTTATACAGCTCATACAGATGCTGGAAAAACAGACAGTTCCAGTTCATAAAATTATTGTCTTGAATACCGAAGAAAAATATTTTGAAAGATTAATATACGGTACACATTTTTTGGAACACTATAAAAACCTTCTCGTAGTATCCCATCATTCAGTACGCGAGTTTGATCATGGAAAGACAAGGGATAGAGGGGTAAAGTGTTCAGATGCCGATATTTTTGTATGTATGACGCAGGATGCAGTGCCAAAAGATGAGTATATGCTAGAAGAACTAGTGAAGCCATTTTCAGATGATGCGGTGGCAGCAGTTTATGCAAGGCAGCTTGCGGATGATAACGCCGGTGTGATAGAGCGCTTTATACGAGAATTTAACTATCCTCCACAGTCTAGCGTAAAAGAGAAAAAAGATATAGAACGATTAGGCATTAAAGCGTTTTTTTGTTCCAATGTATGTGCTGCGTATCGACGGACCTGTTACGATAAAGTAGGTGGATTCATACGTCATGCCATTTTTAATGAAGATATGATTTATGCGGCAAATGCTATCAGTCATGATTATAAAGTTGCATATGCAGCGGAAGCGGAAGTAATACATTCCCATAATTATACGAATATGCAGCAGTTTAGAAGAAATTTTGATATAGGTGTATCGCAGGCACAGCACCCAGAGGTATTTGCATCTGTACCGTCAGAAGGGGAAGGGATGAAGCTTGTGAAAATGACAATACAGCATTTAAAAGAAACGCACAATACACATAGAATTCCGGGATTTGTTGTAAACTGTGGATGTAAATTTATAGGATACAGACTTGGTAAAATGTACCGTTTGCTGCCAGCGGGACTTGTGTTAAAATGCACAATGAATAAGCATTATTGGGAGCATGAACATCATATAGTGTTACAGAACCGATAAAAGGAGGAAATATAAAATGTGTGGAATCGTAGGTTATATTGGAACAAAACAGGCTGCACCAATTATACTGGATGGATTGTCAAAACTGGAATACAGGGGATACGACTCTGCAGGTATGGCAATTTACGATGGAGAAAAAATCAATATCCAAAAGTCGGTTGGACGATTGAAGGTATTAGAGGAACTTACCCATGCTGGAGCAACAATGCCGGGATTTGCTGGAATTGGACATACAAGATGGGCAACGCATGGTATTCCGAATGATGTCAATTCTCATCCACATTTTAATGCACAGGCAACCATTTCGGTTGTACATAATGGTATTATTGAGAATTATATTGCTCTTAAAAATAAATTAATAAAGAAAGGCTATCAGTTTGTATCGGATACGGATACAGAAGTTGTAGCACAGCTATTAGACTATTATTATAAAGGAAATCCAATGGAGGCAATTACAAAAGTATTGCACCGTGTAGAAGGTTCCTATGCGCTTGGTATTATGTTTGCGGAGTATCCGGATCAGTTGTTTGCAGTGCGTAAAGATAGTCCGTTGGTTGTCGGTAAAAGTGAAGATGGGTGTTTTATTGCTTCTGATGTACCAGCAATTTTAAAATATACAAGAACGGTTTATTATGCAGAAAATCAAGAAGTGATTCAACTTTTTGCAGACCGTCTTCAGTTTTATACGGTAGATGAAGAACCAATTGAAAAAGAACCTGTTACGATTGAGTGGGATGCAGAAGCAGCAGAAAAAGCAGGGTATGAACATTTCATGTTGAAAGAAATGTATGAACAACCCAAAACAGTAACAGATACGCTTATGCCAAGATTGAAAAACAATGATATTGTAATTGATGAATTGCAGATGCGTGATGAAGAACTCGCTGCAGTTAAGAAAATTCATATTGTTGCATGTGGTTCTGCATATCATGCAGGCGTTACAGGTAAATATGTACTAGAAGGCATTGCAAGAATTCCAGTAGAAGTAGATCTTGCTTCTGAATTTCGATATCGAAATCCCATTTTAGAGGAAGGGGCAATGGTAATTGTAATCAGTCAATCTGGTGAGACTGCGGATACGCTTGCAGCACTTCGTGAATCAAAGGCGCGTGGCTTTAAAGTGCTTGGTATTGTCAATGTAGTGGGAAGTTCTATTGCACGAGAGGCAGATAGTATCATGTATACATGGGCAGGTCCTGAAATTGCCGTGGCAACAACAAAAGCGTACAGTGCTCAACTCATTGCATTGTATTTACTTGCAATGAAATTTGCAAAAGTAAGAAAAACGGTGTCCGAAGAAGAATTTAATGCGTTGATTTTTGACTTGAAACGTTTGCCAGAGCAGATAGAACTTCTGCTATCTAACAAAGAAAAAATACAGAAATTTGCAAATCGTTATATTGGTGCAAAGGACATATTTTTTATTGGACGTGGTATAGATTATGCAATTTCCTTAGAAGGTTCCTTAAAATTAAAAGAAATTTCTTACATTCATTCTGAAGCCTATGCTGCTGGTGAATTAAAGCATGGGACTATTTCTTTGATTGAAGAAGGGACTCTGGTAACGGCCGTTTCCACACAGCCGGATTTGTATCAGAAATCTATTAGTAATATGGTAGAAGTAAAAGCGAGAGGTGCATTTATTCTTGCTGTTACAAATGTAGGAAATACAGAAATTGAAAAAGCGGCAGATTATGTAGTATATATACCGCAAACCAATCAATATTTTGCTAATTCACTGGCAATTATTCCATTGCAGTTGTTCGGATATTATGTAGCTGTAGGGAAAGGGTGCGATGTGGATAAGCCAAGAAACCTTGCAAAATCAGTTACGGTTGAGTAGGAATTTAACATTTTTAGCATACTTTCATCACAATTTGAACACAATTGCTAGTTATACTAATTCTAAATCAAGCAAGTATTGTGATTGCTTAAAGTTTGAAGTGAAGAAAGAAAGAGGGCATTATAATGTACGGTAATAATTATCCAAATGATTATGAATCGAATCAGCAGAACGAGACTTATGGAAATCAGGATTCTAATCAAAATTCTAATCAGAATTTGAATCAGAATACCGGTGCATATCCTGTAAACCAAAATAATCAGTCTGATGCGAACGCAAATGTACAGCAAAATACAAATCAGACATATTATACACAGTCATCCTATAATGGGTATCAGACACAGAATACACAACCAACTAATCATATGTACCAGACACAGAACACACAGCAACCACGAGGAATGTACAGTGGCTATATGCCAACAAATGCAATTCCACCGATAAAACCACCTCAGAAAGAGAAAAAAGGAAGTGGCGCGGGTGCATTTTGGAAAAAAGCATTTGCGGTAGCTATGGCAGGAGTGTTGTTTGGTGTATGCGCAGCGGGAAGTTTTTATGCGGTAGATAGCATTGCAGGCATTACGACTAGAAACGATAAGAAACAAACGACAGCAGAAGAGGTGCTTGCTGGTAATGATGCAGTTGTGACAGCAGCAAAACCGTCACAGAATCAGGTTGTAACAACTGTTGTGACAGATGTTACAGCGGTTGTAGAAAAGGTAATGCCATCAGCAGTATCAATTACCAATTCTTACACGGCAATAGGACAGACATTTTTTGGAGAAAGATATGCTTCTGAGGAAGAAGCGAGCGGTTCTGGTATTATTATAGGACAGAATGATACAGAACTTTTGGTTGTGACCAATAATCATGTAGTGGCAGATGCCAATGCGTTGACAGTTCAGTTTATTGATGGCGAACAAGTATCAGCCCAGTTAAAGGGGCATGATGCGACTATGGACTTAGCTGTGATAGCAATTAATTTATCTGATATTTCAGAGTCTACCTTAAATAGCATTAGTGTTGCGCAGATGGGAGATTCTTCCAGCCTTAGTATAGGGGAGCCAGCAATTGCAATTGGTAATTCTCTAGGATACGGTCAGTCTGTTACAACAGGTGTTATTAGTGCGGTTGATAGAGAACTGGAAGTAGAAGGCGAGATACTTGAAACAACCTTGATTCAGACGGATGCAGCCATTAATCCAGGTAATTCTGGTGGTGCGCTCGTTAATATGAATGGTGAAGTTATTGGGATCAATTCCAATAAAATCGGTGGAAGCATCATTGAAGGGATGGGGTATGCTATTCCGATTTCAGCAGCAAAACCAATTATTGAGAATCTGATGAGTAAAGAGACTCGTTCTAAGGTTGCAGATGAAGAGAGAGGCTATCTTGGTATTAAAGGAGCCAATATTACAAGAGAGATTACAGAAGTTTATGCAGGCATGCCAAAAGGCGTTTATATCGTAGCTGTCACAACAGGTTCTGCGGCTGAAAAAGCAGGCCTGATGAAGGGCAATGTTATTACTAAGATGGAAGGCATCTCTGTAGCAGAAATAGAAGAATTAAATGAAATGTTATCCTACTATAAAGCTGGGGATACGATTACACTGACGATTGCAGTAGGAAGTCCAGAAGGCTATATTGAGAAAGATGTTAGTGTCACACTAAGTGGTGTGGAAGTGATGATGCGTGCAGCAGAATAATCTGCACATAACATAAAAGAGAAAACGAGGCTGTTGTAAAATAACAAGCATCTGCATGAGGTATGATAATACTTTCTTATCTGCTAGTTTTGATATTTGTAATGTATCTTTGCTTTTATTTTTGCAAAGGTACTCGTCAGAAAAATGTAAGTATTTCTATGTACCTGCTTTTGATGGTTTTTATTGCA
>JAFUQM010000009.1 GCA_017472325.1 Lachnospiraceae bacterium | reverse complement strand
AGGAATTAAAAGACTTCTACCAGATGATGCCTGAAAAGTTCAACAACAAGACAAATGGTATCACACAGCGTAGATTCTTATTACACGGCAACCCATTACTGGCAAGCTGGGTAACTGACCATATCGGCAGCGAATGGATCACAGATCTTCCAAAGATCGAAAAATTAAAATTATACGTAGATGATGAGAAGGCTCAGCATGAGTTCATGAACATCAAATACCAGAATAAGGTTCGTCTTGCTAAGTACATCTTAGAGCACAATGGTGTTGAGGTTGATCCTCGCTCTATCTTTGACGTACAGGTTAAGAGACTTCACGAGTACAAGCGTCAGTTATTAAACATCTTACACGTTATGTACTTATACAACCAGTTAAAGGACAATCCAAACATGGATTTCTATCCAAGAACATTCATCTTTGGTGCAAAAGCGGCAGCAGGATACAAAAATGCAAAATTAACAATCAAATTAATCAATGCAGTTGCAGATGTTGTTAACAACGATCCATCTATCAATGGCAAGATTAAAGTTGTATTTATCGAAAACTATCGCGTATCCAATGCAGAATGGATTTTTGCAGCGGCTGATGTATCAGAACAGATTTCAACTGCAAGTAAAGAAGCATCAGGTACAGGTAACATGAAGTTCATGTTAAATGGTGCGTTGACACTCGGAACAATGGATGGTGCTAACGTAGAAATCGTAGAAGAAGTTGGAGAAGAGCATGCATTTATCTTTGGTCTTTCTTCTGACGAAGTTATCAAGTACGAGAACTATGGTGGATACAATCCAATGGATATCTTCAACAATGATCCAGATATCAGAAAAGTTCTGATGCAGTTAATCAACGGTACATATGCTCCAGGTGAACCAGATATGTTCAGAGATTTATATAACTCTCTGTTAAATACACAGTCTTCATCTAAAGCAGATACATACTTTATCTTAAAAGATTTCAAAGCATACGCAGAAGCACAGAAACGTGTAGAAGCAGCGTACAAAGACGAGGCAGGCTGGGCTAAGAGCGCAATCTTAAACGTAGCATGCTCCGGTAAATTTACATCTGATAGAACAATTCAGGAATATGTAGATGATATTTGGAAACTGGATAAAATTGTATTACCAAAGAGAAAATAAAATACTAAATAATGCAAAAGGTGCACTCCCGTAATAGGGAATGCACCTTTTTGGATTCGTAGAACTATCATCAAATTCAGCTTTTAACTTATTTGGAAAAAATTTCTGGTGTAATCTGTGTGCCATCAAAATAATTAATGTATAGCATGTTACTATTCTGTTTCTGCTCTAAAGCCAGGCACGGATATTGATTGTAAGTAATCACATACTTTCCGGTATCCTTCAATATATTGTCATAACCTATCTGGCATTTTTTATCCTGCATTATGAGTGTAAAATCTTCTATCATCAAATAATGGTTGATAAGCATAGTACCCCAGTATAGAACAGCCCAGGCAAAAGCTGCGTTTTCGCGGTTTAATACACCGTGCGCTACAATTCGGTTACGGATTGCCTGAATCAGACTAACAGCACCTAAAAAAGAAACCGAATTATTTTCAAAAGTCATATTCATTTTTTTGCCAAGAAATTGAATAAATTCGATAATATCATAAGGAATTTCTTTTTTACTCAGCAGGCGATTTTGAATCTCTTCTGGAAGAAGGGAAGCATTTTGCACAATATAATTTGCCATTGGGAAAAATTTTCCTTGTAATAGTTCCTTTTCTGTATAGGATGCCTCCTCGGTGCTTTCTTTTTGGACAAATATATAAATTGTAATGAAGCGCAGTATCATTTCCAGATAATCTAGTAGTGCCATAACAGAACGGGCAGGATTACGAAAATGATTGGCATTGATATAAAAGGTTTCAATCAACTGATTTTGACAAGAAAAATTTGCTTCTAAATCTCCTTTTTTACAGAGCATATCGCGAAATTCTGTAATATGCTCAAAATAATAGAAAGCTGTTTGCTTTGTATTAAATGTATCGTATTGATTATAGGTTTCACGTTCTCTGCTTTGAGATTCCAAGACATAATTTAAAGTAAAGGCAGAGAGGTCATGAATTTCTTTATAAATGAGCCACGGTTTTTGCTGGTATTCTTTTGGAAGCATAAAATGGTTTGAAGTATGAGGAACATAGTTGACAACAATGACAGAACGATCTGCTCTGGCTGTAGCAACATTGGTATACTGCATATCTATTTTTTGCAGACGTTCCTGTAGTGCATTTATGTTTGGCTCATAGATTAGAAAGCACCATATCGTTGCAGTCTCAATAATCTTGTTAGCATTACGCTTATAAAGACGTTCGTATGCATTTGGCTCCTGAAGACAAATATGAGGTGCAAATAATTCATGTTTGAAAAGCAGGCTTTCATCGATTTGCAAAGAGGAATCTTTGTATAGTACATATAAAAGATTTTTTTCATCGTTAATCTGATTGGTTTTTAACCTGCCAAGATGCTTGATGGATTTGATATTGCCGATGGAGTCATCCAGACGGGTGCTGATATATACCATAAAAATATAGCCTATGCAACCAAACAGACTAATTGCTGGTATTAATGCAAATGCCCAGGAATAGATACCGTCAGGATGTGAGAAAATTCGTAAATTCCAAAATCCTTTTCCTGTCTGTTTGCAGTCATAATAAAACTGAAGCATTCCTATGATATCAACAATGGCAGTCAGACGTATTATTAAAAGCTGTGTGCGTAAAGTTACATAGGTTTTTGTCTTTAAAACTGGGAATGTTTTGCCAAAGTGTTTATAACAAAAGGTAAGAACAAAACGAAGCAGTATAAATCCTATTACAAGCCATCCTGTATATAAGAGAGATAAAGTATCTGTAACGGTATTTCTTTTTCCGCCTATCATAAGTAGTAAGAAAAAAATAGGTTCAAAAAGCAAATACATCCAAGCTATTTTCCAGGTGTTAGAAGTATTAGTATTCATAAATTAGCATTCTCCCATATAATCTAATTGGTAACTTGGCGTTTCTTTTGCAAAAACAGCGCCGTGCATATAGTCCAGATATTCTGTATTCTGGTCTCCTTTTTCCTTGTAAGCAAACAAAAGCCCAGATTGCATCTGCATATTTTCAATTATGCCAGAATATGCTGGAATGTTGTCAAAGAGCATAGAAGTTGTAGATAACATACGAGTATCTTCCTCGAATACTTGTACAATCACAAGTATCAATTCCAAGACTGCGGAAAACATCTCTGCGGAAATAGAGAATGCCATTGTTCCATGCCCGATATAGCGGTTTCTCAGTTCTGTTAGTAGAGAACAGATATCTGCATAATTTACTTTGGTCTTAGTGTATGGTTTTCCTTTTAAGATATTATAAATATTTTGATAAGCAGTTGCTGTTTTACCATCATATTTTTTCTTACCACTGCTTTGTAGTGTCATCCAAAATCCCATAGTAGAAATCAACGAATCAGGCAAATTTGCCTGTTTTTGTGGATTGGTTGATAATTCGCATAAAGCACGGTAATGAAATATATATTCAACCATTCTCATGGCGGTATAAAAGTTATCTGTCATGTCAGCGTTTGGCTGAAGACCAGATACTACATAATTGATAAATTGATATTTATCTCCAGGTTTGTTTGTATGCTGTGACAATGTATGAAGCTGTTCTTTTAATGTGCGAATTATCATATAAGACTCAGAATGCGTTGTGGAAACTGACAGATAATCGCGTAATATCATGGCATCATCTGCATCATCAAATATAAGCTGAATATGGCGTTTACGAAGTTCTGAGAGTAGCACAGAATCCATAGAGTAAAACTGGCTTTTTTCTATTGTTTTCAGATTATCGGAATATGAGAAAATTGACTGGCGCAATGCAAGAACCTGGCCGTTTCTTTTCAGGTGTTCATCTATAATCTGAAGAAGATGCTGTACTTGTTTGTCTGATAATTGTGCAAAGTTTTTGTCGATGATGATAAGGAGCTTTGTGTTCATTGTTCCATAGCGCATAGCTTCTTTGGCGAATATCCAGTAAGAACATAAGAGACCATCACTTACCTTTTTGATATATTCGCTGGAAATAGAACTCTGCATGGTATCATCTAGCTCAAAAAACTTGGTTTTAAAAGTATTTTGCAATTCAAATTTGGAGTGTTTGGTAGGGAAATCCATCGTAGACAAATAAGTAGTAATTTGTAATTTGCCAGAGTAAGCCTCTTGCCAAAGCGTGGGAATTTTCTTCCAAACCTTCTTGTTTTCAGATAATGTATAAGATAGTTCAATCAGCGCATAAATAAACAGAACAAGCATTGTTTTGCGAAGTTCTCCAAGGTGGAATGCGACATAGATAATCATAACTAATGGATAGTAGCATTCTGTAAAAGACAAAAATGTCATATATCCTAAAATAGATGGTCTGTGTGTCACTCCGTTTAATGTGGTAATACGGCTAAAGTAATAAAGAAAAATTCCCTGCCAAATAAGCGTAATCACTGACAATGTAACCAAAAAGGAAATGCTCTGTACTATGGCATCGTCAAGGAGTAAAAAATGTTCTTTTACGCCGGTCCATTTGTTGTCAATAAATCCATTGATACACCACCAAATGCTAAGACATAATACGGTAATTACAATGCTTTTCCATATTTTCTTATAAAGTTCAATTGTATTTTTGAGTTTTTGATTTTTTTTCATTTGTTTTAGCTTTCTGTTTCTTTTTATTGATAGAGTTCCAATTGCGTGAAAGCAATACACTGGTGAGTACAGAGAATAACAAAATGACTACCCAAATGATTGCAGCAACAATTTTGGATTGAATTTCTACGATTGGTACAAAATTTAATGCACCGACCTGGAAAAATGTAGAAATCAATATAAAAGGAATCGTTATAGCGGATAGAATGTTGAATTTGTGAACAAAACTATCTCTGGAGTCGCTAATTACGACATTTAATGATGAAATAACGGATTCGCTTAGTGAATCTAGACGAAGCGAAGCTTTTGCATAATCATGAATTGCCTGTTCTGTTGGATTTTCAATGATATCGTTTGCCTGTGTATCCGCTACATACTTTACGAGTTCCTGATTGAGGTTTTCAATTTCCTTTCTTTTTAAGGTTGAAAAGCATTTGATTTTTTTGTTCAATGCTAAAAGTTGTTTGCGTTGCATTACTAATTCCATAAAACAGCGTATTAATCTGCTTGATTTAACAGAGACAACGTTTGTTAAATCGAGTAGTTCGCTTATGCTTCTACGTTTATAATCGGCTTCGCTGGAGGAGGCTATTAAGATAACAGCACAGGAAGAACCGACATAAATACAGGTTTTGTAATCTAGGTAATAAAATGGTACAGCAACAAGATCGTGAAATCCTTTTCCAATTAAGTTGCGGCAGAATGCTTCCAGAATCATGTTGTTATGCGCTACTAAGGAAGAAGATATTTCAGCAATAATCAGGGAAAATTCATCTTGTGATTTAGCTAGGTAATTTCGCATGCTTTTCACCCATTTAGAGCTACTTTGCACCTCCGTTGCTCTGATACAATCAATGGAAATTGCGTTATCCGTATTCGCATTTACGGAATCCTTATAAGAAACATAATAGGAACGTTTCATAAGCTTTGCATTATTTCGAATCACGTCTACCAGTATGTCATAATCTAAAATAGAACAAATTCCAGGTGAATCTATGAGGTCTTCCTCTTTAGAGATATACCACGGGTCAGCGGTAGTACAAAATGGTTCAATGGATAAGGGGTCGTTTGCTAATTCTGTTCGTGGACGCCCATAATTTCTTCTATATTGCCCAGTTTCCTTGGCAATTCGTTCCTCTTCTATCTGTTCGAGCTGTTCGAAGATTTCAGCCAATGGCAAAAGGGAGACATCTCCTTCATAATCTGGACGAAGCGAAACGATGATGCGGGTTACGGTATCTTCTCCTTCGCCTTTTATTGAGTAAGGAATGACAGTAAGGTCACAGTGTTCCTCTTCGCGGACATAAAGATAGGAAAAGTCGTAAATTTTCTTTTTCTTCCAAATTCCAGCCTTGACTTCTACCGTTTTCCCTTTACGATTCATCATTCGTATTCTTTCAATAGAAATATTAGGACGTTCTTCTTGTTCATATTTGGTTTTACATTCATTGATGTATTGAATCTCATATGAAAAAAGCTGCTTGATAGAGGAAAACTGAGATAGGTCTGCTGTGAACATATCGAGGTCCTTGTTATGGTTATACACGTTGATAACAGCTTCGATTAGTTTTAGACCTTTGTTTAGTATCCATAAGCTTTCGTCCGCTTTGTCAGAACCGATAAAGTCTTTTTCTAAAGAGCAGGTGATTGCGTACAGTGTAGGGGCTGCAACAACTTTTCCGGTACCCTGATCTATCTTGTCTAAGTACTGTTCAAATGTAAATGCTTTTTCATGAGAAGCAAAGAGAGAAAGAAATGCTTCTGGACCGTGTTCAAAATAGTATTTTACGGCATATACACAGAAAAGAGCATCCATATCCGGATAAATATGTGTACAAATCCGAATGGTATCTATATCCTGACTGTTGTATATATTCTGAAGTCGATCGATATAACGAATTACTGCTGAAAATGCACTGTGAATGGTTTCGTTTTCAGTTTCTTGATGATGGTCGAACATGCTACCTTCCAGATGACCACCGATATCAACCCATATTTCATTTTGCGGAATATCCTGAGGATTTTTTGTTGTTCCATATGGGTAGAATCCATACTCAAATTTCATGGCTGTTTTCATTCCTTTCTTTTGTAGATTCCTACTTTTTATTATAGCTAGTAAGATATGATAACGCAATATGATTGGAGTATTAGCAGACGTGTAAAGTGGTGCATTGCAAATAGAAAATAACATTTATTCTATGGCGGCATATCATGTTATATCGGAGGGGTTTTTATGCAGATACATGTAGTAGAAAGTGGCGAAAGTGTAGATTCCATTGCAGTACGATATCGAGTGCCGTCAGCAACAATTATATATGCAAATCAATTGGTATATCCGTATAGGCTTACTATAGGGCAGGCGTTATTGATTCAGGATGATACACAACAGAACATAGAGAAACCATTACTAATCACAAATGGATATGCGTATCCATTTATCAGTCCGTGGGTATTAGAAGAAACACTGCCTTACTTGTCGGAGTTGTCGATTTTTTCTTATGGATTTAATACGGAAGGAGAGTTGATTCCGCCGATATTAGACGATACGTGGATGATAGCGGCAGCATGGGGAAATAGGACAAAACCGATTCTGACATTGACACCATTTGGTTCAGATGGACAGTTTAATAATTATCTTGTATCCGTTGTTAGCAATAACATGGAGGCACAGCAGAATTTGATTGCGCAGCTTCTTGCAACGGTACGGGAGAAAGGTTACGCAGGCGTGGATATTGATTTTGAATTTATACTAGCAGCTGACCGTGAAGCCTTTGCAGAGTTTGTCTCTAATGTGACAAGTGCTATGAATCCAGAAGGGTATCAGGTTTCGGTTGCGTTGGCGCCCAAAACAAGTGCAAATCAGCCAGGACTTCTATATGAGGGAAAAGATTATGCGCTGCTCGGTGCGGCAGCAAATCATGTACTTCTTATGACGTATGAATGGGGATATACTTTTGGTCCGGCAATGGCAGTGGCACCCATTAACAAAGTCCGTGAAGTAGTAGAGTATGCTGTCACAGAGATTCCGGTTGAAAAAATCAATTTAGGTATTCCTAATTATGGTTACGATTGGACATTACCATATGAACGCGGCGTATCGATGGCGAGAACCATTGGTAACATTGAAGCAGTGCAAATAGCAATCGCAAATGGAGTACCAATTCAGTTTGACGAAACTGCCATGTCACCATTTTTTAACTATACGCAAAATGGTGTACTGCATGAAGTGTGGTTTGAGGATGTCAGAAGCCTACAGGCCAAGTTTGATTTGGTAAAAGAGTTCGGGCTGCGAGGTGTCGGGTATTGGCAGATTATGCAACTCTTTCGGGCAAATTGGCTGTTATTAGCAGATAATTTCCAGATAGTGAAATAATAGGTGGAATGAAGAATTCCTATTGCCAAGGGGAGATACAAAAGGAATGTCAAAATACAGCCCTTGAAAAACGTCGGCACTTAGCGAGGTATTTTCGAGCTTAGTACCGCTACGTTTTTCACGGAACGAAAGTGTGCTGTATGTGACATCCTTTTGTATCTCCCCTTGTTAATACGAATTCTCTATTCTATACCATATCTGTAGAACCATACAGGAATTTCTCATTGCACAACCCCAATAATTACTATATAATGTAATCGTTGTATTGGAATTTAGCTAACAGAGATTTAGAGGCTATTATGGAAAATATTATATAGGAATTTCGGACAACGTGGATTACAGAATATCTGCAGATATCCGCAACCACAGTCTCAATTCCCATCAACATTCACATAAACGAGGAGGACACAGGATGGTAACATTATTAAACAGCGGTGCTTATCTTATTAATGGCACAGAAATTATTCCTGACAGCGCAGAAGCAACTGCTGCGATTAAAAGTAAAACAGGCAAAGACATCACAAAAGAGCAAGCAGCAGAGAATACAATTGCTTATGGTATTTTAAAAGAACACAACACATCAGACAGCATGGATAAATTGAGAATCAGATTTGATAAGCTGACATCTCATGACATTACATTTGTTGGTATTATTCAGACAGCAAGAGCATCAGGATTAGAAAAATTCCCAATGCCTTATGTGCTTACAAACTGTCATAATTCTCTTTGTGCAGTAGGTGGAACAATCAATGAAGATGACCATATGTATGGTCTGACTTGTGCAAAGAAATATGGTGGTGTTTATGTACCACCTCATCAGGCAGTTATTCACCAGTTTGCAAGAGAAATGTTAGCTGGCGGCGGTAAGATGATTCTTGGCTCCGATTCTCATACACGTTATGGTGCTCTTGGTACAATGGCAATGGGAGAAGGCGGACCAGAGCTTGTAAAACAGTTGTTAAATCAGACATATGACATTAATATGCCAGGCGTTGTTGGTGTATATCTGACAGGCGCACCAGCAAAAGGAGTTGGTCCTCAGGACGTTGCACTGGCAATTATCGGTGCAGTATTTGGCAATGGTTATGTGAATAACAAAGTCATGGAATTTGTTGGACCAGGTGTGTCTTCTTTAAGTGCTGATTTTAGAATTGGTATTGATGTTATGACAACAGAGACAACCTGTTTATCTTCTATCTGGAGAACAGATGACGAAATCAAAGATTTCTATGACATTCATAAACGTGTGGAAGATTATAAGGAATTAAATCCAGGTGAAGTTGCTTACTATGATGGTATGATTACGGTAGATTTATCAGCAGTAAAACCAATGATTGCAATGCCGTTCCATCCAAGCAACACATATACAATTGAAGAAGTAAATGCTAACTTAAAAGATATTTTACATGATGTAGAGCAGAAGGCACTTGTAAGCCTCGGCGGTGCTGTAGATTACTCTTTGCAGGATAAGATTGTGAATGGTAAACTGTATGTAGAACAGGGTATTATCGCAGGTTGCGCAGGCGGTGGATTTGAAAATATTTGTGCTGCAGCAGATATCTTAAAAGGTGCAAGTATCGGACCAGACGAATTTACATTAAGCGTATACCCAGCATCTACTCCTGTTTATATGGAACTTGTGAAAAATGGTAGTGTAGCAAACTTACTTGCAACAGGTGCGATTGTAAAAACAGCATTCTGTGGTCCATGCTTTGGTGCAGGTGATACACCAGCCAACAATGCATTTAGTATCCGTCACTCTACAAGAAACTTCCCGAATAGAGAAGGATCTAAGTTACAGAGTGGACAGATTGCGTCTGTTGCATTGATGGATGCTCGTTCTATCGCAGCAACAGCAGCCAACAAAGGTTTCTTAACACCAGCAACAGATATGGATGTAGAAATCAACAAATATAAATATTTCTTTGATAAGACAATTTACGATAATCGTGTATTTGATTCCAAAGGTGTGGCTGATTCGAACGTAGAAATCAAATTTGGTCCAAATATCAAAGACTGGCCAGCAATGGGTGCGCTTCCAGAGAACTTAGTACTGCGTGTTGTATCCGAGATTCATGATCCAGTTACAACAACAGATGAACTGATTCCATCAGGAGAGACATCTTCCTATCGTTCCAATCCACTTGGACTTGCTGAATTTGCTTTATCAAGAAAAGACCCAGCTTATGTAGGCCTTGCAAAGGATATTCAGAAAGCAGAAAAAGCAAGAATGAATGGTGAAAGTCCAGCAGATGCGCATGAGGATGTGAAGCCAGTGATGGATGCAGTTGCTACTGTATTTGCGGATGCAGATTATAGCAATACAGGATTTGGCTCTACTATTTTTGCGGTCAAACCAGGTGATGGTTCTGCGAGAGAACAGGCCGCTTCCTGTCAGAAAGTACTTGGTGGATGGGCGAATATTGCGAATGAATATGCGACAAAGAGATATCGTTCTAACTTAATTAACTGGGGTATGCTTCCATTCTTAATTGAAAAGGGTGAACTTCCATTCAAGAATCTGGATTATTTATTTATTCCAGGAATTAAGAAAGCTATAGAAGAAAAAGTGGCAGAGATCAAAGCATATGTAGTAAAAGATTCCAAGCTAAATGAATTTACATTAAAACTTGGTGAGATGACAGATGAAGAGCGTCAGATTATTCTGAAAGGCTGTCTCATTAACTACAATAGAGTATAGCACACTTGTATAAAAACAGGATGATGGTCCTATAATAAAGAGGTTAACTTTTGTCAGAAACTACCGATAAATATAGTACAACCGTTTTCTATTCGGCCAAATAGAAAGCAGTTGAATTGAAAAGTAGTATGACCACGGATGGTATGTATGTGAAGGAAAGGATTCCTTTGCATATATACCATTTTTATTTTGAGGAAGGCAACAGGGAAGGAGTCTTACGCAAATGTGGAATACGACAAAGGAGGTAGTGCGTGAGAATAGGTTCCAGTAACATAGGAATGGAATCCGCCAGAAGATATTCTTCTGAGATGAGGCAGACATTAAAGTTTTCTGTAACAAGACAGACAAGTACGTTGGAAGAACTGGGAGAAAATGGATTGGAGAATCTGTTATTATCTTCTGATGAAGCAGAAACAGAGGATGGAACACCAGTAGAAGAAAATACAGAAAATAAATTGTCTGAATTTAGAAATCGTTTAAGCAATGCAAGGAGTATTGACAGAGTTGCTGTCAGAGATGAGAGGCAAGCCTATCAGAAAATTAGGCAGGAATGTATGCGTTTTCTCTTTCAACTTTTGTTTGGCAGACAGAAAGAGTCTGATTCCCTAACGGAGGATGTGGGAGAAATTGTGGCTGAAGAATCCACAACATCGGATGAAATGATGCAGACGATGTTTTCCAGTGTTAATGTAACAACAACAGAGTTGGATTTAGAGATACTGTTTCGTGAACAGGAAGAAACATCTTTTTCCACGGAAGGCACTGTTGTGACTGCGGATGGCAGAGAGATGACATTCCATCTTGGACTAGATATGAGTCGTAGTTTTTCGGCATATTATAGTGCACATTATGAGAAACAGTCTGTGGCGCTGTGTGATCCGCTTGTGATCAATTTAGATAGCAATATTGCCTCTGTATCTGATCAGAAATTTTATTTTGATTTGGATGCGGATGGAGAGATGGAAAGCATTTCCCAGCTAGCGGACGGAAGCGGATATCTTGCAGTTGATTTCAATGGTGATGGTGTAATTCAAGATGGTTCAGAACTGTTTGGTACGAAGACATGTGATGGATTTGCTGATTTGGCAAATTTTGATTCCGATAATAATGGCTGGATTGATGAAAGCGATGATATATGGAATAAGCTGCTTGTCTGGACAAAGGATGCAAATGGTGAGGAACAATTATGCCATATTGCAAAAAAAGGTGTTGGTGCTATTTGCCTGCAAAACGCGGAGACAGATTTTTCGCTAACTTCGTCAGAAGACAATCATGTGAACGGCATAATCAGAAAAACAGGCATTTTTCTATATGAAAACGGGAATGTCGGAACCATACAACATCTAGACCTTGCAACTTAGGTATAGAAATAGACCACTGATACATACAATAGTGTAGAGGTGGACTATGAGAGATAAGATTTATAACATAACAAAGCAGAAAAAAAGAGCTGTGCCAAAGAAAAAATGGGAATTGTTTGGTGCAGTTCTTTTATTTATGCTGATTTTACCATATGTATATGCAACCTTTATGGGAAGTGTTCGCATTTATGAAAAAAAAACATATGTAAGTCCGATTGTTGTTGCTAGACATACAGATATGGGAATAGAACGCCTTCCATTAGAAGAATATCTGATAGGAGCGCTTGCAGCAAGTATTGACCCTGCCTATGAGATGGAAGCATTAAAGGCGCAGGCGGTTATTTTAAGGACAATGGTACATAAGCAGTATCAAAACAGGCAGAATAAGAACAGTGATGATGTAGATGCAGAACTTTTACAGCAGGAATATCTGACACTGCGCCAGATAAAAGAAAAATTTGGGACTCATTTTGAGACATACTACCCTAGACTGCAGAGTGCGATTATGGAAACAGAAGGATGCATTGTACAGTATGAAAATATTGCAGTGGATACCCCGTATTTTTTGTTAAGCGCAGGTAGAACAAGGAATGGAATGGAAGCATTTTCCAGTGCGGACTATCCGCATCTTCAATCGGTCGATAGTAGTGAGGACATGTGCTCACCAGATTATCTCTGCGTATATTCTTATAATAAAAATCAATTTATGGACAAAATAGAAGAACTGGTGTCGGCATATGGAATGGAAGATTATGACACTGGTGCGATGAATGTAGACCAGATAAAATTAGTGCGCGATAGTAGTGATTATGTGAGAGAAGTGCAACTTGGTACATGGCAAATACAGGGAGAATATTTTAGGCGTTTTTTCAATCTGAATTCAGCCTGTTTTGCAATAGAAGAGAAAACAGATACAGTCGAGATTACAACAAAAGGAATCGGACATGGTGTTGGTATGTCACAGTATGGTGCCAATATTATGGCAAAAGCAGGCAATAATTATACAACAATCTTGCAGCATTATTTTACCAATATACAAATTCAAAGAAACTGAATAAAGCGTAAAATTGAGGCAAAACTATAGGAAAGGCAGTGATAAGACGCGTTTAGAAGCGGGATAGGAGTTTTATATGAAAAGAAGAAGTAGACAAAAATCAAATCATAAAAAAGAAAGAGCTATTATGCTGGCCTCCTCTTTGTTTGTGCTATCTGCACTGACTATAACCGGGGTTTATGTCAGAGAGATTAACAAAAGCAATGATGATGGATATGTTGTAGATTTTAGCCAGTTAGAAAATCAGGCTGACAGTCAGGCACAGAATATTGCAAGTGCAGAACTAGAAAATACGCAATCTGACTTGGTACAGGATTTGCAGGCAATTGATGATATGGATTATGACCCGGCATATAGAGAAGCCCATTCTACTGGTGTTACAAATGCAACTACTGAGGAAACTGATAATGCTGTATTAGAAAGTTAAACGGATGATACACAGAATAAAGAAGAAAATGCAACAGAAACAGAAGAGACTGAGGAAGAGGCAGTGGAAACGTCTGCGCATATAAGTAGTCGTGAGTTTTCTTTTGAGGAAAGCGATACATTGCAGTGGCCAGTAGCAGGAAATGTTTTGTTAAATTATAGTATGGATAAAACTATTTATTTTGCTACTTTACAGCAGTACAAGTACAATCCTGCGATTGTTATTGCAGCAACAGAAGGGGCAATGATTTGTGCAGCAACAGATGGTGAAGTCGTTGCTGTATATGAAGATGCAGAAATCGGACAAGCAGTGGATATCAATATAGGGGATGGATATCAGCTCACATATGGGCAGTTAAGAGATATCCCGTTGATGGCTGGTGATGTTGTAGAGGCTGGAGATATTGTGGGATTTGTGAACGCACCGAGTAAATATTATAGCATAGAAGGTAGTAATATATATTTTAAGCTAACCAAAGACGGGACGCCTGTCAATCCGCTTGGAAAGCTTGAATAGCGATTGTAACAGATACACGAAATAAGCATATATTGGAGTATGAGTAGTATTTGTTTTAAGCGTTTTGCAGGAACAAATCGCAATCGATTTATACTACACATGCTCTGCCATTTTTAGCTAATATACTTTTCTCTTCGATTGCTTTTTATATAGCGTGCATGGTATACATGCACGTGCTACATAGTAAAGGAGATACAATATGATTGCAATTACAGGTGGAACTATCTATACGATGACAGGAGAAGTGATTGAAAATGGGAGTATACTAATAAAAAATGGTAAAATTGCAGAGGTAAACAGGATACCAATCGTGCCGTCAGTGGACATGCAGGTCATAGATGCATCGGGTGCATGGGTTATGCCGGGACTCATTGAAGCGCATTGTCACGTGGGTATTACGGAAGAGAAAAAAGGGATGGAAGGGGACGATTGTAACGAAACCGTCAATCCGATTACACCAACGCTGCGTGCCATTGACGCGATTAATAGCATGGATGCTGCTTTTGATGATGCCGTACGTGCGGGAATTACTTCTGCGATGATTGGACCTGGAAGCGCCAATGTGGTGGGTGGGCAATTTGCATTCGTGAAGATGAAGGGTAGAAGAATAGATGATTTAATTGTACTTGCACCCGCAGCAATGAAAATTGCATTTGGTGAAAATCCGAAAGTGAATTATTCCGGACAAGGGAAATCTCCAAGTACGAGAATGGCAATAGCATCGATGCTTCGCGAAGAACTTTTTTATGCAAAACAATATAAAGCCAAAAAGGATAGCTATCAGAAAAATGCAAAACAGGGGGAAACCTTTGAAGAAGATTATCAATATGAAAGCTGGCTGCCAGTTCTGGAAGGTAAAATTCCTTTAAAAGCGCATGTTCATAGAGTGGATGATATATACACAGCCATTCGTATTGCGAAGGAATTTGGTCTTGCGATGACGCTTGATCATTGTAGCGAAGGACATCTGATTGCAAAGGAACTGGCAAAGGAAGGATTTCCTGCAATTGTTGGTCCGGATTTGGCAAGCAGAAGTAAGATTGAAGTGCAAAATATGGCGTTTAAAACAGCAGGTGTTTTGCATGCTGCGGGTGTTGAGGTAGCTATTATGACTGACCATCCGGTTTCTCTGATTCAGTCACTTCCAATATGTGCTGGTCTTGCAGCAAAGGCGGGGTTAGGAATTGAGGAAGGACTTCGGGCAATTACCATTAATGCAGCTAGAATTTGTAATGTCAGTGACAGAGTTGGCTCTATTGAAGTAGGGAAGGATGCAGACATTGCTATATTTACAGGCAATCCGATGGAAGTATTTACCAAAACACTGTATACCATCATTGATGGAAGAATTGTATATCGGGATGCGTGTACAAAAGTTTAGTGTTACCTCCGTGAAAGGAAATACTTTACCCCAAAAGTAAAAGGCGGTATAATGAACACAACAACTTGAGTGGAAGGTAATCAGGGTACATGAAGATAACAAGAATTCTGTCAGTTTTTTGCATACTATGTATGCTGACGGGGTGTGCGGATATATTTACATTCAGTGAACACAGCCTTGAACAGGATGTAGAGCAGACAGAACATAATATAACAGTAAACAGTTCGGCACGGCTGGATTATGAAGTGCCGCAAAGCATTCCGAAGATTCTGGTAAATCAGGTTGGATATAAACCAGGAAGTGATAAAATAGCTATTTTCAGAGGGGAGAATCTGCCTTCTGTTTTTTATGTCATAAATGTAGAAACTGGTGAATGTATTTATACTGGCAGAATCGAAGAAAGCGAATATAATGCAGAATTAGAAGAATATAATAGTTATGGCACATTTACAGAAGTAACAAAGGATGGAAAATACTATATTATGGCTGATGTGATAGGTATGTCATATCCATTTGAGATTCGAGAGGACATATATGAAACGATTCTTTATGATGCTTTTCGGGGGTATGCTGACTATGTAGAAAAGCCAGAAACTTATATTATGTGTGAAGAAGCTACAATATTGCTTCTGTCGTATGAATTATACGCAAGCGCCTATACGGATGATATGAACATTCCGGAGAGTGGCAATGGGATTCCGGATATTCTGGATGTTGTAAAGAAGAGTACGGAACGTCTTTCCTTTCGACAGAATGATGCTACAGGTGGTGTGAGTGCAGGCAGTGATATGGCAGAGGAGAATGCAGAAGCAAGTTTATATTTTGCGGCTGTGATGACAAAATTCTATCATACATATAAGATATATGATGCTGGATATGCAGATACCTGTTTGCGCCTTGCCAGAAAAGCATTTGATTATGCCCAGACTTCTTTTGACAGACTGGATGGAGGTCTAGTGTATTTTGCGGCAACAGAATTGTATCGGGCAACAGGAGCGGCAAAATATGCCACCGTGCTGAATGCCTACAGTATGCTGGAGAATAGAGAAGAAACGACAGGAGTGTCAGGATATTTTTATGGTGACGTTACGTACTTGTCAACGACGTATCCAGTAGATACAAAAGTATGTGAGCTTGTGATGAATGCGTTACGAGACAGAGTGGAAAAAATTGCGGGTGATTCCAAAGATGAGGAATATCTGACATGTGGCAATAAGGAACAGGATAATAACGAAGAATTGCTTGCAGATATGATGGAATTATCTGTAGTAAACTATATTATAGCAAATCATGAGTATGATACAGTACTGCAAAATCATCTGCATTATTTTCTTGGAAGAAATACGAAATGTATCACATATATAGCAGATGCAGGATATACAAATTGTGCAGCAGAAGATGCACTTACAAGTAATCCAGTGTATAATGCACAACTAATCGCAATGTTAAATGCGATTAGCCAATGTGAACAGATTGTGTGGGAATATTAGACATTATGAATATAGAGTGAGATGGGAGAAAGGCGGAAGTTGTATGAAAATAGTTGTGTTAGCAGGAGGAATTAGTACAGAAAGGGATGTTTCTCTGATAACAGGAAAGATGATATATCAGGCATTAAAGGGAAACGGTCATGCAGCCGTTTTACTGGACGTATATCTAGGATATGAGGGAGACGATTGCAATGCAATATTTGAGAAAGAAGAGGACTGGAGTAAAGCAATTGGCGCCATTTCTGAGAATAACCCGGATATTGCACAGATAAAAGCGCTGCGTCCAGATGGAGATAAAAACTTTTTTGGACCGAATGTAATCCGTATCTGTCAGGAAGCAGATATTGTATTTATGGCGCTTCATGGGGAGAATGGAGAGAATGGAAAGATTCAGGCAGCATTTGATTTGATGGGAATCCGTTATACTGGAACGGATTATGTAAGTAGTGCGCTTGCGATGGATAAAGCCTTGACCAAAGAACTATTTCTCCAGAATGGAGTTTCTACACCACAGGGTACGGCAGTGAGCAAAGCGGATATTGTTAAGCCATGTCCAATTCCATTTCCTTGCGTTGTAAAAACATGTTGTGGAGGCTCTAGTATTGGGGTGTATATTGTGGAAACACAGGAAGCATATGTAGATGCCATGAAGGAAGCCTTTAGCTTTGGAGATCAGGTAATTGTAGAGGAGTACATAAAAGGCAGAGAGTTTTCCGTTGGTGTTATTGAAGGAAAAGCACTTCCAATTATAGAAATTGCACCATTGCAAGGATTTTATGATTATAAAAACAAATATCAGGCAGGCAGTACGATAGAAACGTGTCCAGCCGATATCAGCGAAGAACTGACGAAGAAGATGCAGCAGGCAGCAGAAAAAGCATATGAAGTCTTGCGTATGAAAACATATGCCCGCATGGATTTTATGATGCGGGAAAATGGTGAAATGTTCTGTCTGGAAGCCAATACACTTCCAGGGATGACACCGACATCTTTGATTCCGCAGGAAGCGGCAGCAGAAGGAATTTCCTTTCCAGAGCTTTGTGAGAAGCTAATTCGCATTTCTATGAAAAAGTATGAATAGAAATTTTGAATTCATATATGTATTATTTAAAAAGTAGCCGATATAACTTATAACAAACTCAAAAGAAAGTGGCGGTGTCTGAAGATGAAAAATCTAACATTAAGCAATATTGCAAAAGCATGCAACGGAACATATTATGGTGATGAAAATATCAAAGTGCGCGAAGCAGCAGGCGTGGTTATTGATTCCCGTAATGTGGAAAAAGACTATGTATTTATTGCAACAAAGGGTGAAAGAGTAGATGGTCATTCTTTCATCGGTCAGGTATTTGAAAAAGGTGCCTTATGTGTTGTGTGTGAAAAGGAATTAGAGCAGCCGGCGGGACCATACATTCTTGTAGAAGACTCCTTTCAGGCGTTAAAAGACATTGCTGAATTTTATAGAGAACAGCTTGATGTTAAGGTAGTTGGAGTGACAGGCAGTGTTGGTAAAACCAGTACAAAAGAATTTATTTCGAGTGTTCTTGCCACAAAGTATAATGTATTAAAAACAGCAGGAAACTTTAATAACGAAGTCGGACTTCCGTTGACCGTATTGAAGATTACAGATGAACATGAAGTGGCAGTGTTAGAAATGGGAATCAATCATTTTGGAGAGATGCACCGTCTTAGTAAAATTGCGAAACCTGACATTTGTGTCATAACCAATATTGGACAGTGTCATTTGGAATATCTGAAGTCCCGAGAAGGTATTTTATCAGCAAAAACAGAGATTTTCGATTTTATGTCAGAAGATGGATATGTATGTATCAACGGTGATGATGATATGCTTCAGACAGTTTTGGAGGTAAAAGGGAAGGCGCCTATTACCTTTGGTATGGATAATAGATGCGATGTATACGCAGATTGTATTGAAAGCCGGGGATTGTTTGGAAGTACCTGCATGATACATACAAAGCAGGAAGAATTTGAGGCAGAAATTCCTCTTCCAGGTATCCATATGGTAATGAATGCGTTGACGGCAACAGCGATAGGAGGTTTGTTAGGATTGACAGCAGAAGAAATGAAAAAAGGACTTAGTAATGTAGAAACAGTTTCAGGAAGAAGTAATATTATTAAAGGTGACAAGTATGTCATTATTGATGATTGCTATAATGCAAATCCGGTTTCTATGAAAGCAGCCATTGATATGCTTATGAGTGCAGAAGGACGTAAAGTATGTATTCTCGGTGATATGGGAGAACTTGGTGAAGATGAGAATGCACTGCATGAAGAGGTAGGTGCTTATGCAGCAAGAGCAGGTGTAGATTGTATGATTTTTGTTGGCAATCAGGCAGTATTTATGGATCAGGGTGCAGAAAAAAGTATGGCAGGTATACCAGATAAAACAGAAAAACAGATTCATCATTTTTCTGATAAGGCAGACTGTTTAAGTGTGTTGGGAGACCTATTGCTGCCGGGTGATACTGTATTAGTGAAGGCGTCTCATTATATGGGATTTGATGAGATTATAGAAAGCTTAAAATAATAGCTTAAAATTTTTTTTTTATAAAATGGGATGATAGTGTAATATTTTTAGGGAATTTTTACGATATATACCATAACATATATTATCCCAAGGGGGTGCAGCGAATGGGAGAAATCATTCATCTTTCATGTGAGAAATGTGATTTCAAAAAACAGCTTAGAATTGGCGCTGGAATGCTAAGCATTCGAGCTTCTGTTGTGGAAGAGAATTTGTTGGATGAAGATTTACAGGACTGGAAAAGGTTGCAGGAGCAAGATAAGATAGGATTTTTCTCATGGCAATATGATTTGGCATATTGTGATAGCTGTCATGATTTCCAATCTATTTTTGATGTGAATATTAAGACCAAAGAAGACGAACAGATACGACTTGGTGGACGATGCGATACTTGCCATAAGCAATTACAACCGCTTCCCAAGGGAGTAGCAATCACGTGTCCACGTTGTGGAAATACAGATGTACGAAAAATAAGAGTGGGAATGTGGGATTGACACAATACGCGTTTGTACATGAATTGTGTACTCAAGGAGGAGCACACTTAGAAACGGACACATGCAAGAGTAGTAGATGTATTCTTACGTGATGGACGGTTCAAGGAGGAAGTAAGTATGGTAATACAGCATAACATGGCGGCGATGAATGCTTCCCGCCAGTTCGGGATTACAGAGAAGGGCTTTGCAGATAAAACGGAAAAATTAAGTTCAGGTTATAGAATAAACCGTGCAGCAGATGATGCGGCAGGGTTGTCAATTTCTGAGAAAATGCGAAGACAGATTCGTGGGTTAAGTATGGCATCACAGAATGCACAGGAGGGAATTTCCTATGTGCAGAGTGCAGAAGGTGCCTTAAATGAAGTACATAGCCTGTTACAGAGAGGAAATGAATTGTGTATTAAGGCAGGCAATGATACGAACACGAAAGAAGATAGAGAGTATATTCAGGCAGAACTTGATCAGATTCGGACGGAAATTGATAGAATCTCAAGAGATACTTCTTTTAACAATACAGATATTTTTGATTCTTCCAATGCAAGTGATAAATTAGGACCTACTTCTAATAATAGAGTGTTGGATGAGATTCGGGTTTTAACACCTGACATGATACAATTTAATGCTTTAAACTATACAGCCAGTGCAAGTGAAGCCAATGCAAAAGGATTAACGTTTATTAATGCTACGAATCTGGAAGCATTTGCCAATGATTTAAAAAATGATTATTTACCTACAATATTAAATAACATTCAGGCAGCATTGCCATCAGCACAGCCACCTGTAGCAGGGTTAGAAATCGGATTGAAACTGTACTATGAAGATAGTGGCACATTGGCATATGTTGGTTCCAATGGCGTTGGTTATGAACTTGGTGTTAATATGAAATATCTTCAAAATGATGGCGGCAATATCAAAATTGATGGGGATATGGCAACAACGATTGCACATGAAATGACACATGCCATTATGTTTGACACAGTGACGAATGGTATGCTTGGTCATGCTGGTGGAGATGCTTTTCCGGGCTGGTTTGTAGAAGGTACAGCACAGGCAGTTGGTGGCGCGATTAATTATTGTCAGGAAGTAACAGCTTATGGTTATTTAAATGACAATAAAAAATTATCAGAGTGGTTAGAGGGTCTGACAGATGGAGGGTATGCATCCTACGCACAAGGTTATGTTGCTTCCATGTATTTAGGCTATGTAGCAGGCGGTGGTGGTGCAGTAACATCATCCACCATTGCAAATGGTTTAGATAAAATTATGGCAGACATAGAAGACGGCTATTCTTTAGGACAATCTATTTATAAAAATACAAATGGAAAATATCAGGATCTCGCTGATTTTGAGGAAAGTTTTTCGAAGGATGCAATAAAGTTTACCAAAGATTTATTTAATGCAGCTGGAAGTGATGGAGCCGGTTCTATTATATTGTCTTCACTTGCAGGTGAGAAAGAAGATATTATGCAAGGCTCTAATTCTACAGCAGGTAACTACTTTACTTTGAATTTGGTTCCTGGTGAATATATTAATAATTCTTCTAAATATCAGGCAGCAGGTGTTGACCCATATACTGGTGGTGGTGCAACTACAACGAGTGGTAAAAGAGCGGATGGTACGATTAATCCGGATGCACAGAAAACCTGGGGTGGTATGTCTGGTAGTGGCGCTGCCAAGGTAGGCTCTGGACTGGTATTTGTACAGGTAGGCTCTGAAGCTGGTGAACATATTAATATCAATAAATGGAAGATGTCGGCTAAGGATTTGAATATTCATAACATAAAAGTAGACAATGCTGATAACGCTGGAAAAGGAATTGATAAATTTAAAGCAGCAATTGAGTCAGTATCTTCCATGCGTTCTTATTATGGAGCAATTCAGAACCGTTTGGAACACACGGTAGCTAATTTAGATAATGTTGTTGAAAATGTTACTGCATCGGAATCCAGAATTCGTGATACAGATATGGCGAAGATGATGGTTGACTATTCAAATGACAATATTCTTCTGCAGGCAGGACAAGCAATGCTTGCACAGGCAAATCGTAATAATCAGGGAGTGCTTAGTCTTTTAGGTTAATGATAAGAAGGGGATGCTACGAAATCGTAAGCATCCCCTTGGTGTATCATAATACTTTCTTATATTAATTCCTTATTTTTAAAATATGCTTCCTGAATCTTTTTAGAAACATATTCTCCAATTTTCTTTTTGTCCTCTTTGTCTAATTCGTTCATATAAATTGGTGGCAGATATTCGATAACTACATGAGCTTTTTTAATCTTTGGCAGATGGTCTTCAAAGATGGCAGCTGAGTTGTTGATTGCCATAGGAAGAATTGGACATCCTGATTTTTCGGCTATTTTAAAACTACCATTATGGAATTCCATAAATGTATCATTTACTCTATTTCTTGTTCCTTCTGGGAAAATACAAATTGAAATTCCGTTTTTGATTTTCTCAATTGCTTCCAATACAGTCTTCATACCAGCTTTGATATCCTTACGGTCTAAGAACAGACAGTGCAGATATTTCATCCATTTTCTGAGGGATGGATAACGAAGCATCTCAACTTTGGCAATGTAGCCTGTTGGTCTTGGAACTCTGACATAGGTTAAGAGGATATCAAAATAACTTCTGTGATTACCAACATACAATACGGGAATATCCTTTGGTACGTTCTCTTCACCAAGTACAGTCACCTTCACACCTGTAATCCATAAGCATATTCTAAAAGCAAAGTTGACAATGGCAAGGGAACTGCGGTCTTTTAAGCCTGGGTTAAACTTACCGATAATCCATTCTATAAACTGGACTGGAAGCGTAATAATTAAAAAGAAAACAACCCAAAGGCAAAGTATAATAAAACGAAACATAAATCTATCTCTCTTTCTTTCTGTGTAGTAATTGGTAGATACGGTAACATATTCATAGAAAGTATGACCGTATTCTGCTTCATTGATTATAAAACAGATGAAATTTTTATTCAATAGGCATACTCTTATGATGGGGATAATAAATTAATAAAAAGCAAAGAATGTGATTTGAGAATATGAAAAAAATAATCATAGTATTTTTAACCATTTGTACTTGCGCTTGTCTGCTTTGTGCGTGCAGCATAGGAGAGAGTAAAACAGAAAAACTGAGAGATTTGGATTTTACAGTTGTTAGTGATGACAGACTTCCAGAGGAACTAAAAGCAATATTAGAAGAGAAAAAACAGAATGAGTTTAAGATTACCTTTCAGGATGATAAATATTTGTATATTTGCATGGGATATGGACAACAACAGACAGGAGGTTATAGTGTTTCAGTGAAAGAATTGTATCTGACTGAGAATGCAATTTATGTAGATACAGACCTTTTAGGACCATCTGCATCAGAGACAATTGCCAAAACACCTTCTTATCCATATATTGTGATAAAGATAGAATATTTGGATAAAACAGTAGTGTTTCAATAAAAATTGAAGTATAATAAAACTACTGGTGAGTCCTTGTGACAGCCGGAGAACAGTTGAAAAGAACAGGAGAGAAATACATGCGTACACTGATTCAAAACGGATATATTATCTGTCCACAGTCCGGGCAGGAGATGCAGGCAGATGTTCTGATAGAAGATGACAAGATTATAAGCATTGCTAAAAATCTTGCAGATGCTGATAATGTGGATAGACGGATTGATGCAGCCGATTGTATTGTTGCACCGGGACTTGTTGATGTACATGTACATTTCAGAGACCCAGGTTTTACGTATAAAGAGGACATTCATACAGGTGCTAAGTCAGCAGCCAGAGGCGGGTTTACGACGGTTGTATTAATGGCAAATACAAAGCCGGTTGTGGATAATGAAGAGACACTTGCTTATGTACTGCAAAAAGGCAGAGAGACTAATATTCACATAGAAACCTGTACAACGATTACAAAGGGAATGCAGGGGCAGGAACTTGTGGACATGGCAATGCTAAAGCAAAAAGGGGCGGTAGGTTTTACGGATGACGGTATTCCGATTATGAATGCTGAAGTAGTAAAAGCTGCAATGAAAGAGGCAAAGCACCTTGATATGCCACTTAGCTTTCATGAAGAAAATCCAACACTCATTGCGAACAATGGGGTGAACCGAGGAAAAGCTTCTGCGCATTATGGAATTGAAGGCTCTCCAAGAGAAGCAGAGATTGATTTGGTAGAGCGAGATTTAAAATTAGCACTGGAAACAGGCGCCAAAGTAAATATACAGCATATCAGTACGAAGGAAGCAGTAGAACTTGTAAGACAGGCGAAGAAACAAGGTGGAGAGGTTCATGCAGAGGCAACACCTCATCATTTTACATTGACAGAGGAAGCAGTGATAAAATATGGAACACTGGCTAAGATGAATCCACCACTTCGTACAGAAGAAGACAGAATTGCGATTATTGAGGGATTACGTGATAATACAATTGATTTGATTGCAACAGACCATGCACCGCATAGTGTGGAGGAAAAGGAAAAACCTATTACAGATGCGCCAAGTGGTATTATCGGACTGGAGACAGCACTTTCTCTGGGAATTACAAATCTTGTAAGACCAGGTCATTTGTCTATGATGGAGTTAATAAAAAAAATGTCTTATCACCCGGCCACATTGTATCAATTGGATGCCGGAACATTGGAAGAAGGAAGTGTGGCTGATTTGGTTGTTTTTGCTCCAGAAGAATCCTGGATAGTAGAAAGTTATGAATCTAAATCTACCAATTCCCCTTTTACCGGAGAAACATTATATGGTAAAGTAAAATATACGATATGCAGTGGAGAGATTGCATATACGGATAATTGCACAGAATAGAAGCAGTATTTTGGTGCAGTAAGAAGAAAGCTACAAAGAAGAGAAAGGAATCAACAAACATGGCACAGAAGAAGACATGTGGCAGCGTTTTCTCACAGCAAGAAATAGCGCCGGATATTTATGATATGTGGATTACAACAGAACTGGCACAGGATGCGGCAGCAGGACAGTTTATTGCAGTATATCCTAAGAATAAGAGTACACTTTTACCACGTCCAATTAGTATTTGTGAAGTGGATAGAGAAGAGAACAGACTTCGTATTGTATATAGAATTGCGGGCTCTGGTACAAAAGAATTTTCATCATATGAAGTGGGGGAAAGTATTCAGATACTTGGTGTTCTTGGCAATGGTTTCCCGCAGGATGTTATGAAGAAGATGGCACAAGAAGGAAAAACAGCGTTTTTAATGGGAGGTGGTATTGGGATTCCACCAATGCTGCAGCTTGCCAAAGAACTTTCTTGTGATAAGAAAATTATTGTTGGCTATCGTGACAGCCAGTTGTTCTTAAGAGAAGATTTGGACAAGTATGGCGAGGTTTATATTGCAACAGAAGATGGTAGTGCTGGAACAAAAGGCAATGTTATGAATGCGATAGATGAAAATGGATTAAAAGCAGATGTTATCTTTGCATGTGGTCCTATGCCAATGCTTCGAGCAATCAAACAGTATGCAGAGACAGAAGGAATTGACGCTTACATTTCATTGGAAGAGAGAATGGCATGTGGTGTTGGTGCATGTCTTGGATGTGTATGTAAGACAAAAGAGAAGGATCATCATTCTCATGTAAATAATGCGAGAATCTGTACGGATGGTCCGGTATTTGAAGGAAAAGAGGTGGATATTTAATGAATACAGCAATTACAATCGCAGGTGTAGAATTTAAAAATCCAGTTATGACAGCTTCTGGTACATTTGGCTCAGGCATGGAATATTCTAATTTTGTAGATTTAAATAAACTTGGTGCAGTCGTAACAAAAGGTGTTGCTAATGTACCGTGGCCTGGCAATCCTACGCCGCGTGTTGCAGAAACTTACGGTGGTATGTTAAATGCCATTGGCTTACAGAATCCAGGCATTGATGTGTTTATCGAAAGAGATATTCCTTTTTTACAAAAATATGATACGAAGATTATTGTTAATGTATGTGGAAAAACAGTAGAGGATTATTTGGAGGTTGTGGATAGACTTGCAGATACACCTGTAGATATGTTGGAGATAAACGTATCTTGTCCTAACGTAAAGGAAGGGGCAATTGCTTTCGGACAGAAAGCTGATTGTCTGTATGATATTACTTCTCAGATTAAGAAGCATGCAAAACAGCCAGTGATTATGAAGTTAAGTCCAAATGTGACTGACATTACAGAAATGGCAAAGGCAGCAGAAGCAGCAGGTGCGGATGCTATTTCGTTGATTAATACTATAACGGGTATGAAAATTGATATTCACAAAAGAGCGTTTGCCTTGGCAAATAAAACTGGCGGTCTATCAGGACCTGCTATTAAACCAGTGGCAGTGCGTATGGTATATCAGGCAGCCAATGCAGTAAAGATTCCAGTCATTGGTATGGGCGGTATTGCCACAGCAGAAGATGCTATTGAATTTATTTTGGCAGGCGCAACGGCAGTAGCAGTGGGTGCTATGAATTTTGTAAATCCATACACAGTAGAAGAAATCGTAACAGGTATAGAGCGATATATGGAACGATATCATGTAACTGATATTAGAGAACTCATTGGTGCGGTAAAATAATAGGTATATTCATGAAAATACCTTCATACATATACTATAAGTATACGTATGGAGGTATTTTTTAATGGAATTAATTAAGAAGAATATACATATGGACCGTTTGAAATGTAAAGCAAGTACACAAGTTGCGTTGGAGGATGATATTAACATATCCGACAATAAACCCGATGCTTCTGAATTAATCCTAAAACAAGGAACGGTAAAAATAGAAGAAATCAAGGTTGCAGAAGACCATGTGAACGTGAAAGGAAAAGTGTGCTTTGAGGTAATGTATCTGTCTGATGAGGGAGAGAGAAGGTTTTATTGCATGGAAGGTAATATTCCTTTTGAAGAACAGATATATGTAGAGGGTGTTAGAAGTGGAGATGCAGTAACGGTACGGAGTGATATTGAAGATTTACAGGTTGGACTAATCAATTCCAGAAAGATGAGCGTACAGGCACTTTTGCATCATCGTGTAACAATGGAGGAATTATATGATGAAGAAGCAGCAGTGGAAATGGTTTGTGATGAACCTGTAGAATATCGTAAAAAGACAATAGATTTGTCGGAAATAGCAATCCAAAAAAAAGATATTTTTCGTATAAAAGAAGAAATTTCTATTCCACAAAGTTTGCCCAATATTTTTCAACTCGTATGGAACAGTGTGCAACTTTGCAATGTACAGTTTAAGCTCATGAATGGCAAAATCTCTATCCAGGGTGAGTTGCAAGTATTTCTTTTCTATGAAGGAGAGGATGGCAAAAACCACTGGCATGAAGTTATGCTGCCATTTGTAGGAGAAATGGAATGTCATGGATGTAGCGAATTAATGATACCACATATCCGATATGTTGTCGGGAACAAAGAGATAGAAGTCCGCTCTGATTTTGATGGAGAAGAGCGTATTGTTGGACTTGATATGGTGCTTGACTTAGAGATGAAACTATATGAAGAGAGTAAAGTGAATATTCTTGCGGATGTCTATGGAGTAATAAAAGAAATTGAAGCAGTATCCAGAGAAGGAATGTATAAAAATATTTTGGTGCGTAACTGTGGAAAGCATAAGGTATCCGATAGAATAAAACTAAGGAATGGAGAAACGAGAATATTACAGTTATGCCATAGTGAGGGTATCGCCAAAATCGACAAAATGGAAATGACAGAAAATGGAATTCAGATGATTGGAATGCTACAGGTACAAATACTATATGTTACAAGCGAAGATGCAATGCCGTTTGCTTCTATGTGTGGAGAAATTCCGTTTCATTACATACTGGAAGCATCCGGTATTACAGATGCTTGTACGTATGAGACAGACGTTTCGGTAGAGCAGCTTCAAGTAACTATGTTAGATAGTGAGGAACTAGATGTAAAAGCAGTGCTGAGTTTTCAAGGAATTGTATTTTGTAATCAGCAAGAAAACTGGATTACAGACATCAAGATATCGGAACTGGATTTGAATAAATTAAATGAACTACCAGGTATTGTTGGCTATGTAGCCAAAGAGGGAGATACGTTTTGGCAGATTGGGAGAAAGTATTATGTATCTGTTGATAGTCTGAGAGAGATGAATGGAATAGCAGGAGATGAATTAAAAGCAGGAGATAAAATTCTAATCGTAAAATAGTAACCAAATAGGTAATGTTATATTATACCAATCGACGGAGGGCAATAAAATGGCACGCAATGTATATTTTGCGTGCCGTTTTGATGTCGTGATGTCGAATAAAAGATTGATCAAATTCGCATTACTTAATAGGTAATTTAGATTGTTGTATCAAAATTACCACCAATATTAGGATTGACAGAACGTTGCATCGCAGCAGCGTCAATCATGTCTGTGATTGCTGCGCCTGTAGCTTCTGACATATCCAAAGATTTGCTTAACATAGCAACACCATATTCTGTCTGGACCTCAGACTGTGCCATTGCCATAGATAATGCAGGTATATCCATAATGCATACCTCCTTTGGTAGAGAAATTAAACTGTTGTTTCTGTCACTGTTGTAGAGTTGGTTTCTGCAGCCCATGCATCAAATCCCTCAAAAACAGCGTCATATGTCTGTTTACAAATATCAGGTAATTCGCCGCCCCATGTTTTCTGTGCATCTTCATACCCTTTTTTGAAAGCTTCGCGCATTTCTTCGATTTTATCAGGATCTCCGCCTGTTAAAGCTTTTGCAAAGTCAAGAATACGTTCGGAAGTCTGTTTTACACCCCAATATCCATCTTCAGAGATGTCTTCCTGTGCTTGTGCTTTTGTAGCAGCATCTACTGTAAAATCACCGCTGGATAAGATGCTCCACATATCGTTTGCATTGTTGTATGCAGTGCCCTGTTTTGTTAACATCTGCTCTACAATGCTCTTTAAATTTGCTGTTCTTGCTTCTGCATCTGCTTTTAATTTAGCGATTAAAGCCTGATCTGGTTTGTAAGTTTTGGCAGCAGCTTTTGATGGCTCATATACAACGCCAGTTGTATTAGCCTCTGTTGTAGCTGTACTCTGTGTAGTTGTCTCTGCAGCTGCTTCTGTAGTCTTAGCTGTTGATGTGTAACTGTTGTCGTAAGCGCTAACTGCGCTTGGGTTTGTAATTCCGTTTACGCTCATATTCATACCCTCCTTGGTTAAACGAAATGCCGACACGCTTCGCGAGTCGTCTAATTCGACTAAAATAGAAATAGAGATAATAATAGTATCTCATATATATTATCGGTTGTCTATTGCAAATCATTAATATATCCTAAAATTTTTTTATAAAGATTTACAATATTTACAATGGAAATCCCTAGTTGGGATGATTGATTTTTGTGGAAAAATTGTATATAATCAAGTACAATATTTGTGTATACAAAATGCAAACAAAAATAGGGTGAGGATGCATATGGAACAGATACATTTAAAAGCAATGGCAAAAATCAATCTTGGTCTGGACGTTGTCAGACGTCTTGAAAACGGCTATCATGAAGTGCGCATGATTATGCAGACAATAGATTTATATGACGAACTTTATATGACGAAAACAGAAGAGCCGGGTATTAAAATATATACAGAAAATGCAGAGATTCCAACGGATGAAAGCAATTTGATTTATAAGACTGCAAAACTTTTGATGGAACAGCATCCGGTTTCGGGCGGTGTTTCTATTGAACTTCGTAAAAATATACCTGTGGCAGCAGGCATGGCAGGCGGCAGTACAGATGCAGCAGCTACTTTTGTTGGATTAAATGCATTATTTGATATGGGATATTCTAAAGAAGAACTTCGTAAGATGGCGGTTCTGATTGGAGCAGATGTTCCATATTGCATTATGGGCGGTACAGCACTTTCAGAAGGTATTGGAGAGATTTTGACACCACTTCCGCCAGCGCCAAAATGTTATCTTGTGATTGCAAAACCAGATATTAATGTATCTACAAAATTCGTATATGAGAATCTTCATGTGGATAAATTGGAAAAACATCCTGATATCGATGGAATGAAGCAGGCAATTGCAGAAGGAAGTTTACAGGGAGTAACTGACCGGTTAGAAAATGTACTGGAAACAGTGACAATCAAAGCATATCCAGTAATAGAAAACATTAAGAACATAATGAAGGAAACTGGTGCCATGAATGCGCTGATGAGTGGTAGTGGACCAACGGTATTTGGTATTTATCCCGATAGAGAAACAGCAGAAGCATCTTTTGCCAAAGTAAAAGAAAGTGGTCTTGTAAAACAGGTATTTGTGACAACAACCATATCCGAAACCTGTACTGCAATATAGCATAACTGTAAACAGAGGGGATTGTGTAATAGAAAGGGTGAATGGCAATGTTAGATGATTTACAAGTAAACATGGATGAGTATTTACCATTACGTGATGTTGTATTTAATACACTTCGTCAAGGAATTTTGATGGGAGAGTTAAAACCTGGGGAAAGATTGATGGAAATCCACCTTGCCAATAAACTTGGTGTCAGTCGTACTCCTATCAGAGAAGCAATTCGTAAATTGGAACTGGAAGGTCTTGTTATTATGATTCCAAGACGTGGTGCTGAGGTTGCCAATATTACCGAAAAAAGTTTGTCAGATGTGCTAGAAGTGCGTCGCGCGCTTGATGCGTTGGCAGTAGAACTTGCCTGTGATAGAATAACGGAAGAAGAGCTTCAGGCATTGAAGAAAGCCTGTGAAGAATTTGAGAAGGCAACTAAGTCAAAAGATATTAAAGTCATTGCAAAAGCGGATGTTAAGCTGCATGATATTATTGTAGTAGCAACGGGCAATCAGAGGTTGATACAACTTGTCAATAATTTGTCAGAGCAGATGTATCGTTACCGCTTTGAATATATTAAAGATTTTAGTCAGCATCAGACGCTGATTGAAGAACACCGTGACATCTATGAGAGTCTTGTAGAGAAAAATAAAGAAGCAGCATCAAATGCGGTGAAAAAGCATATAGATAATCAGAAACAATCGATTATGAGACAATTGTATAAGGAGCAGAGCCAGGCAAAGAAAAAGTAGTATAGAATTGGATAAAAATGGGAATAACTTCTATAAGCAATGAAGGAGGTTCCTATGAAAAGATTACTTGATATTGCACTGGCAGTTCTTGTTACAGTCGGATGGTGGGGTGTTGTATATCCACATCTGAGTATGATAGAAGATACTTGCAGAGTGATTTGTGAGTCCGGAGAAGTGCGCATATTAGAAAGCGTTGATGAATATTTTGATATGCTACAGGCAGAGCCGGGAGAAATCAGTATAAAAATCAGACTATTGGAAAGGCATGGTTAGGAATATGTCCAATATAGAAGATAGGGAACAAAAGAAATATGCTCCAATCGGAGTATTTGATTCGGGAGTTGGTGGACTGACAGTGGCAAGAGAAATCATGCGTCAGATGCCACATGAGAAAATCGTATATTTTGGAGATACAGCACGTGTACCTTATGGAAGCAAATCAAAGGAAACAGTTACAAAATTTTCCAGACAGATTGTACGTTTTTTGCAGACACAAAATGTAAAAGCAATTGTTGTGGCGTGCAATACAGCAAGTGCGGTAGCGTTAGATGAAATTGAGCAGGAAATAGATATTCCGATGATTGGTGTTGTGAAGCCGGGTGCAAAAGTGGCAGCGCGTACAACTCGAAATGGCAAGATTGGTGTTATCGGTACAGAGAGTACCATTGGAAGCCAGGTATATTCTCATTACATAAAAGAAATTCATCCAGATGCAGAAGTCATTGGAAAAGCGTGTCCTTTATTTGTACCACTTGTGGAAGAGGGATTATTACAGGACCCAGTAACGGATGAGATTGCAACAAGATATTTAAGCGAATTAATTGATATTGATATAGATACGCTGATTCTGGGATGTACACACTATCCACTGATTCGTTCTACTGTAGGGAGAATTATTGGAGACAAAGTAACGCTTGTGAATCCGGCATACGAGACGGCGATAGAACTGCGTAATCTTTTGGAGCAGGAAAATCTGTTAAATGACAGAGAACCAAGACTTGGCGAGAATCAGTATAGTTTTTATGTTAGTGACGCGGCTGACAGATTTAAGCGTTTTGCAAATGCTATTTTGAAATACGGCATACTATCAGCTAAAAATGTAAATATAGAAGAATATTAATAGATAAGAGGAATGTGTCATGACAAAAGATGTTTTGGTCACAATACAAGGATTGCAGTTTGCAGCAGAGGAAGGCTCGGAGAACTTAGAGACAACGACAAGAGCAGATTATTACAAAAAAAATAATATGCACTATCTTATGTATGAAGAAATCATGGAAGGCTTTTCTGAAAAAGTCAAGAGTATGGTTAAGTTTGATGATAAAGCAATGAGCCTGACAAAAAAAGGCTTGGTGAATACCCATCTCGTATTTGAAGAAAATAAAAAAAATATTACGAATTACCAGACACCGTATGGAGATATTTTGTTGGAATTGATACAAAGCAAGTGCAGATGCGGGAGGAAGAAGATAGGATACAAGTGAAAATTGATTATGAGCTAGAAATCAATTATGAGCATCTTGCAGATTGCGTTATCACAATGGACATTTGCTCCAAAATATAGTAGACAAGAATACCATACATATTATGGGCTGTCTTATGAAAAGAAAAAGAACTGTGCATTCGCACAGTTCT
>JAFUQM010000001.1 GCA_017472325.1 Lachnospiraceae bacterium | reverse complement strand
TGGAAAATAGAGATCTTTATTAAAGTGCGCAAAAATCAGGGAGTAACTTCTAAAAATCGAAGTTTTCCCTGATTTTCATTTTTGCAAAAGAAGGAGCATCGCTCCATAACTAATTTTTAGTTATTTTGCGACACTCCCTTAATTGTGGGTACTATTTTTAATTAGTTTACAGATTCAAGGTACCAAAGCTGGCAGTCACCACCCCAGTAATTCCACTGCGCAATGTTTCCACCGTTTTCTGTACTCCATCCATATACATCAAGGCAAGATGCTCCAGAAGTAACACCTGTTTTGATTGCGTATACGCCTGATGATACTTGTTCTACTTTAAATTTCTGATTTGTATTGCCGTTATATGCATACTGTAAAATATTGGCTCCATCAGCTTTACTCTTACCGGAAACGTCAATTACTTTTGTAAATCCTGATGCTCCTGTGTAAATGTAGTAATATCCATCTCCTGCAGATACAAGTTTAAACTGCTGTGCTGCATTTGCAAGATACTGCCACTGCTGAATGTTTGTTCCATTTGCAGATGAGCTGTTTGTAACATCTAAGTATTTTCCGCTAAATTTGTTTTTAATGTAGTATGTTCCATCTAATGTACTGCTTGTGCTTGTGCTAGAACCGTTTCCTGTTGTGCTAGATGCACCACTGATATCATTGAATACATATAATGATTTCATTGCCTGTCCGTTTGAATCAAACAGAGCCATATTATCCCATGTTGTACCGCCATCTGTTGTAGAATAGTAGTTTACAGATGAGCTATAAAGTTTTTCGTAATTACCTGAGGAAGAGGATGCCCAGCCTGAGCCGTATGTTCCCCATGTAGAACTGTCAACTGCAATCCATTCTGGTGCCCAGTAGAAAGCGCCAAGTCCATATCCTGATTTTGTTGCATTTACCTGTGCTACTGCTGCGAATACATCACGTAATGCTTTTGCCTGTCCGTCAACGCTTACTTCGTAATTATAATGAACCATTGCAGATGCGTCACCAATGTTGTTACCCTGGGAGTCTGCGTTATCAAATGTAAATGGATATCCTGTTTCTGCTACTAATACTTTCTTATTATATGTCTGTGCAATATATGTTAATGTAGAAGCAAGATCACTTGTGCTTCCATGCCACATTGGATAGAAAGAAGTTGCGAATACATCGTAATCAACTCCTCTTTCAGACATCATCTGTGCATACCATTTTCCGTTCTCTAATAAATCTGTGAAGTGTAATACTTTTAAAATTGATTTTCCATAAGAGCTGTTAATATCATCTACTGCGTAGCAACCCTGCTGCATTAAATCTGCAACACCTGAGCTGAAATCCCATGTACCATCATAAAGTCCACCAACACCACACATTGTACTGTTTGTTTCATTACCAATCTGTACCATGCCAATGTTTACGCCGTAGTCTAACAGTTCGCATAAGCTGTTATATGTAAAGTTGTATACTGCATCTTTTTTGTAAGCAAGACTGTAATTAGCCCATTCCTTTGGGGCAAACTGTTTTGCAGGATCTGCCCAGAAATCTGAGTAATGGAAGTCAATAAAAACTTTCATACCTGCATCTGTTGCTCTTTTTCCTAATACTTTTGCATTATATAAATCGCAATTACCTGCGCCGTATCCTTTGTATGGTGAGGAAGAATCATATGGATTATTCCAGATACGAATTCTAACATAGTTTACACCTGCACCTGCAAGGATATTAAAGATATCATCTGAACCCCCATTCAGATAAGAATATGATGCTCCACTCTTTTCAAGTGCGATTACTTCTGAAATATCTACACCTTTTGCAAAATCAGATGTCATATTTGAAACTGTTGATACGCCTGAAACATTGGAAGCTGCTTTTGCCACCATTTCTGTTCCTGGTGTTGCAAGACACATTGTAATTGCTGATACAACTGTCAAAACTCCTGCTACTAGTTTTTTGAATACTTTGCTTTTCATTTTCCTTCTCCTTAACTGTATTACACAAGCTGTTTTCCTTGTTGCTCAGCCTGCGCAAGCGGTTGTTCTTTACACCTGGAGTATATCAATAGCAATCTTTGTTGTCAATGTATGGTTTTCACATTTCTTATCTCATTCTTTTATTTATTTCTCACAAATTTTATACTTTTTTAAGCCATTTTGGGTGCAATTTCTGCTCAACTTTGTTGCGCAAATAGGGTAATTTTTGTGCAACCTGTGCAACTTCTCATTTGCTCATCATACCTTTTGAGCATCCGGTTGCGCATTTTGCAGAATCTTATTGCATTACAGGAAATTCCTATAATACAATAAGAGCAGCGTGAACAGAAAATCCTTCTTTATATTCTCTGTTCGCACTGCTCAATTTCTCATATAATTTATTTATAAAATACTTTTTGTAGATTCTTTTACCAGAAGCTCTGCGCTAAATACCTGGTGCTGATTTTTCTTTTTACCACCAATCAAATCAAATAAAAGATTTACCGTTGCATGTGCAATCTCATCAACTGGCTGTTTGATTGTAGTCAGGGTCGGATTCAGATAGTCTCCTAACTCCAAACCATCAAACCCTGCAACCGAATAATCTTCCGGAATACTTTTTCCAATTTCTCGTATCGCACTGTATGCTCCAATCGCAAGTTCATCTGAAATTGCAAATATTGCACTAAATTCCTCGCCTGATGCAAGCAATTCCTTGGTCACCGCATACCCATTGCTCATGGCATAGGACGGCAATTCCTCCTTCATCGGGCAGATAAGTTTTGGATCCACCTTCATTCCATGATCTTTATGTGCTTTCAAATACCCCGATAATCTCAGACGTCCAATACTCTGGTCTGTATTATTGGCTGCAATAATCGCAATCTTCTTGTGCCCATTCTCTATGAGATGATCCACAATCCGACAACTTTCCTCTTCATCATCTACCGATATAGAAGAATATACTTTTTCGCTGAACTTTTCAGGTTTACAACCTACTGTACTTAAAATAAACGGAACCTGTAGCATTGAAAGTTTTTCTTCCGAATGTGAGAAATAACCACCCAGGAATATAATACCACGCAGTCTTTTTTCTTTTATCAATTCCAAAGCAACATCTACTTCGTCTTCATAATGATCTACATGATGCAATACCATTGTGTATTTTCGCTTTTGAATCTCTGCTTCCATAATTTTTATCATACTTGCAAAAAATGGATTGCTAATTCCTTTTATCAATACGGCAATACACTTAGCATCTGTTCTTTTCAAGTTTCTGGCACTATTATTGGGAACATATCCATAACGTTGGATTGTTTCTATAATCATTGCTTTGGTGTCCGGATTGATATCCGGATGATTGTTGATTGCACGTGATACTGTGCTGACACCAACGCCGCACATTTTAGCTATATCCTTAATTGTAGTCTCACTCATGCAATAGTCCCCTTTTGTTACATTTTAAACTCTTGCGTATAACTTCGCCAAGTCTTTGATACGAACCGCAAGTTCTTCTGTACACTGACCCGTTACCAGACGCCACTTCCAGTTTGTTCCCAATGTAGAAGGAACATTGATTCTGGCTTCTGTTCCAAGTCCAAGATAATCCTGCATTGGAATAATCGCAGTTTCAGATACACTTGCAAGTGCTCCTCTGATAAACTCCCACTCAACGTCTTTATTGCCTCTAATCTTTAAATAACGTTTCGCAAAAGCTTTATCTCTTCTATTCAGTGTAGAATACCATCCTACAGTTGTATCATTGTCATGTGTACCTGTATATACAACACTATTTTTCACATAGTTGTGTGGTAAATAATCACTTTCTTCTCTTGAATCGAAAGCAAACTGTAAAATCTTCATTCCTGGATAACCAGTCTTCTGAATCAATTTTTCCACACTTGGTGTGAGGAATCCTAAATCCTCAGCAATAACTGCTTTCTTACCAAGTTTCTCTTTCATCACCTTGAAAAGATCATAGCCTGGTCCCTGTTCCCAATGTCCAAACTCTGCTGTTGCATCTCCGTATGGAATGGAATAGTACTCATCAAAACCTCTAAAGTGGTCAATACGTACAATGTCATATAGCTTATAGCAATATGCAATACGCTTCATCCACCATGCGTATTCTGTTTCTTTGTGATATTCCCATTTATAAAGCGGATTACCCCAAAGCTGTCCTGTCGCTGAAAAAGCATCTGGAGGACATCCTGCAACTGCAATTGGTGTACATTCATCATCCAGTTGGAATAATTCTGGATTTGTCCATGTATCAGCACTGTCAAATGCTACATAAATCGGAATATCTCCAATAATTTCAATTCCCTTTTCATTTGCATATGCTTTCAACGCAAACCACTGTGTTGCAAATAAGTACTGCTGGAACTGATAAAATTCCACATCATCAGCATATTTTTCTTTATATGATTTTAATGCTGATTCTTTACGCAATTTAATATCCTGATCCCATTCATTCCATCCTTTAGAATCAAAGGAATTTTTTACTGCCATATAAAGTGCATAATCATCAAGCCAGTAAGCATTTTCTTCTTTAAACTCTACAAATGCCTGCTCTTTTCCAATATTGCTTCTGTCATATGCTTTTCTAAGCAACGCAAAGCGTTCATTATAAACTTTTTCATAATCTACATAGGCTTCGTTATCTCCAAAATCACATGCTTTACATTCTTCTTCTGTAAGATAACCTTTCTCAATCAAAGCCTCTAAATCAATGTAATATGGATTTCCAGCAAATGTTGAGAAAGACTGATACGGAGAATCTCCATATCCTGTTGGTCCAAGTGGCAAAATCTGCCATAATTTCTGTCCTGCTTTTTCCAGGAAGTCTACAAATTCATATGCTTCTTTTGAAAATGTTCCAATACCATATTTTGATGGAATACTTGATATTGGCAATAAAATACCGCTTCTTCTCACGATTTTTCCTCCATTAGCCTTTTACTGCTCCAGCTACAACGCCTTCGATAATATATTTCTGACATGTTAAATAGAAAATAACGATTGGAATAATGGAAAGTACTAACATCGCCATTAATGCTCCAAGGTCTTTATTTCCGTTTGAGCCTACTAACATCTGTACTACAACAGGAATTGTACGATACTGTGTACCGATACCGATAACCAGATATGGTAAAAGGAAGTCGTTCCAAATCCACATTGCCTGTAAAATTGCTACAGTAATTGCTGTTGGTTTTAAAATTGGGAAAACAACACCAAAATATGTCTGTAATGGATTACATCCATCAATCATGGCCGCTTCTTCAATTTCAATTGGAACTGACTTTACAAAACCAGAAAACATGAACACTGCCAGACCAGCACCAAATCCAAGATATAATACGCACATACCAATAGGATTCTTCAAATGGAAGATATTGGCAAGATCTGCCATTGTAAACATAACCATCTGGAATGGTACAATCATGGAAAATGCAAACATGTAATACAGTAAAGATGTTATTTTGCTCTTAACTCTAACAATATAATAAGCTGTCATAGATGTAAATACAATAATTAAAATTACTGATAAAATTGTAATAAAGAATGACCAGCCAATTGCACTAAAAAGTCCCGTTTTCATCAAACCGTTTTCATAGTTTGTAATACCTACAAAGGTTTCTGCTGTTGGTAAGCCAAATGGATCAGAACTAATAAAGAACTTACCTTTAAATGAGTTATTTACAATAAAGAATAGCGGATAGAGAATAACTACTGCAACTGCAAGCAAAAATACAATACTAATCGCATCAATCATTTTTTTCTTATTTCCCATTATTGCTCTACCTCCTTACTTCCTGTTAATTTCAACTGAAGTAACGCAATTACCGCTACTACAATAAAGAATACAACTGCTTTTGCCTGACCTACGCCCATGTAACCTGCTCTTCCGTAGAAGGTTTCATAGATATTAAGTGCAAGCATTTCTGTCTTACCTCGTGGTGCACCATCTGTGAGTGCCTTGTTCTGGTCAAACAGTTTAAAGCTGTTCGATAAAGTCAAGAACACGCAGATTGTAACAGAGGACATAACCATTGGCAGTTTTACTTTAATCAGAGTCTGCCATGCAGTCGCACCGTCAATTTTTGCTGCTTCTATCAATTCAGTTGGTACGTTCTGAAGACCTGCTATGTAGATAATCATCATGTAACCAATCATTTGCCAATTCATAAGGATAACCAGACCCCAAAAACCAAATTTGGCATCTGCTACAATTGTTGTCTCGTATTTATATAAAACGGCATTAATCATCTGCTGCCATGTGTAACCTAATACAATACCACCAATCAAGTTTGGAAGGAAAAATACTGTTCTAAAAATATTTGTTCCACGTAATTTTCTTGTTAACATCAATGCAAGACCAAATGCTAAAAGATTAATTGATACAATGGAAACGAGTGTAAATAAAGATGTAAAACCAAGTGCTTCCCAGAATCCCTGTCCACTGGAAAAAGCCACTTTATAATTGTTAAGTCCAACCCATTCCGCATTTTTTACCGTTGTGAATTTACAGAAGGAAAGATAAATACCTTCGATAAATGGAACGATAAACGCAAATGCAAATGCAATCAACGTTGGCGCTGTAAATACCAAGAAATATTTTTTTAATGTTTTCTGCATAACGTTCTCCTTTTCTCTATTTTCAGGAACCCTTTTACAAAGTTTACGCTCCGCCGCGCATGCGGCGAAGCGTTCCTTTTATTTTGACACAATATTCATTTAAATTTACTTAGAGAATTCAATTACTCTATTTTTACTTTACTTATTCTAACTTTAAGCTATTTCATTTTGTTGAATGATTCAATCTTGAATTATTCAGCCATTGCTGCTGTAGCTGCTTTTTCTTCAGCCCATCTTGTTTTGAATGTATCGTTTACTTCATCCCATGTCATGTTACCATTGCAGTATTCAAGTAAAGCTGCACCAAGATCATCTTTGAATGTCTGGCTTGGGAATGATGTGAAGTTCCATGATACACTTGTTAAAGAAGAATCTTCCATGTATCTGATAACTTCCTGTGCAAGTGGATCTGTAGGTTTTTCACCATCTTCAAATGTGCTGAATGGTGCTATGAAACCTAACTGATTTGTAACTGCGTTTTTACCTGTTGCAGAACTGAATAACCATTCAACGAATGCAATTGTTGCTGCCTGGTTAGCTTCTGATGTCTGGCTGTTTACACAGAAGAAGTTTTCTGTACCTGTACATAATCCCTGGCTTTCTTCGCCTGCTACACCTGTGTAGATTGGTAAGAATTTAACATCTGCTTCTGTTACTGTGTTGCCTTCAACACCTGCAATCTGTCCCCAACCCCAGTTACCGTTCTGAACCATAGCACACTGTCCTAATGCGAACTCAGCCATAGAGTCTGTAACTGCTTTGCTTCCTAATAATCCAGGAGCTACTGTTGAGTTGTTTACATATAAATCAAAAATGTTGTGGAAGTTTTCACCATATGTGAGTTCAAGTTCAGCTGCATCTGTGATGCCTTTGTCTTTGTACTCATAGTATACTGGAAGGTTTGCTAAGTGTGTCTGCCATCTCCAATCTTCACCTGGTAATAAAGATGTAGAAGCGAATACACCTGTGATTCCTAAATCATCTTTTTTAGCCTGCATGTCTTCAACAACTGCTTTTAATGTGTCGAAGTTTTTGATTTCATCCATACCAGCTACTACTGCACCGTCTAATGCAAAATATTTATCCATGATAGCATTGTTGTAGATGATACCATATCCTTCTACTACGTAAGGAATACCATATACACCACCATCTTCACCTGTTACAGAAATGCTCTTATCAAGTAACCATTCATATAACTGTGTGCCTGATAAATCAGCGCAGTAATCTTTCCAGTTCTGGTAACCAACAGGTCCGTTAATCTGGAATAATGTTGGGCCATCTTCAGAAGCGATTTCAGACTGTAATACTTCTTCGTATGTACCACTTGCTGCTGTAACAACTTTAACTTCTACACCTGTTTCTGCTGTGTAAGCTGCTGCAACTTCCTGCCATACTTCATCAACTTCTGGTTTGAAGTTTAAGTAGTAAACTGAACCACCTTCTGCTGATGCTGTTTCTTCAGCAGCTCCTGTTTCTTCTGTTGCTGCTTCTTCTGTTGTTGCTGCTTCTTCTGTTGTTGCTGCTTCTTCAGCTGGAGCTTCTGCAGTAGAACCGCATCCTACTAACATAGAAGCAACCATTGTTGCACAAAGTAATGCGCTTATGAGTTTCTTTTTCATAAATGATACCTCTCCTTTTCTCTTCTCGTTGCTGTTAAGGTCATCTCCGTTGACCTCGGTAACGTTTTCGGTAACGTTACCGATTAGCTACAATCAAATAGTAGCATATGTCCAAATAGAATGCAACAGCAAATTGCATTTTTGTTAGTAATACAACATTTGAAGCATTCGTTTTTGTGCATTTCTCACAACCCTTCAGATTCTCCGCTCCGAAATTCTACGAATATAGTGCTTTTAATAAGCTGTTATTAAACAACAAGCATCTTCACGGAGTAATCATACTTTCTTATCTGCTAATGCCTACTATGTGCATTTGTATCTTTCCTTTTAGTTTTGCAGAGAGTACTCATTTCAGGAAAATGTTAGTATTTCTTAGCACCTGATTTTGATTGTAAGCAACCGTCGAAGCACTGTTTGAGTCTTACAGAAAATAGTAGTATATGTATTGGCGCGACGATAACCTTATTTTGGTGTTTTCTAAATGAGGCATTCGACATCTTTGATTGTTCTGCCCTTCACAAAGGAGGCTTCGCCTCTAGGAGTTGCGGGCAGAACTAAAAGGAAAGATACATTGCAGATATAAAAACTGCAGATAAGAAAGTATGATCCCTCCTAAAGATGCTTGCTATTTTGCAACGCCAAAAAAATCCCCTGGCGGAATGATTCCGTCAGGGGATTCCAAGGGGCTATTTTACAATTGCTTATTTTAATTTCCAGATATCTCTGTTGTATTCAGCAATTGTTCTATCAGATGAGAAGAAACCTGCTTTTGCAATGTTTGTTAACATCATCTTTTTCCATTTCTGCTGGTCTTTATAATCTTCAAACATTCTGTCTTTTGTTGCAATATAATCTTTCAGGTCAAGTAATGTCATGAACCAGTCTTTGTTAATTAACTCTTTGTAAAGTCTTTCAAGGTTTTCTTTATGACCTACCGCAAGAGCTTCTTTACTAATAATAAAGTCAACTGCTTCTTTGATTACTGGATCTTTTTCATAGAAGTCTTTTGATACATAATCAGCTTTTTCGTAGTGTGCAATAACCTGTTCAGATTTCTCACCGAAGATATAGATATTGTCATCACCTACAAGTTCATTGATTTCTACGTTAGCACCGTCAGATGTTCCGAGTGTAACAGCACCATTTAACATAAATTTCATGTTACCTGTACCTGAAGCTTCTTTAGATGCAAGAGAAATCTGCTCGGAAATATCACATGCAGGAATTAATTTTTCTGCATAGCTTACGTTATAGTTTTCAACCATAAGTAAGTTCATGTATGGGCTTACTTCTGGATCATTGTTAATAATTTCCTGCATTACAAGTAATAAGTGGATAATATCCTGTGCAATTACGTATGCAGGTGCTGCTTTTGCACCGAAGATAAATGTAAGTGGTGTAGAAGGTTTCTTACCAGCTTTAATCTCCAGATATTTGTGGATGATGTAAAGTGCATTCATCTGCTGACGTTTGTACTCATGAAGTCTCTTAACCTGGATATCGAAAATAGAGTTTGGATTTAAAGTAACGCCTTCTGCTTCTTTTACATATGCTACAAGTTCTTCTTTTTTGTGCTTTTTAATTTCTGCAATCTTATCAAGTACAGCCTGATCATCCATATGAGCTAATAATTTTTCAAGCTCATCAGCGTCTTTTTTGTAACCATCACCGATTACTTCTGTCAGATACGCTGCCAATTCTCTGTTACAAGACAATAACCATCTTCTAAATGTGATACCATTTGTCTTGTTGTTGAATTTTTCAGGATAAATATCATAGAAATGTTTTAACTCTGTATCCTTCAAAATATCTGTATGGATTGCAGCAACACCGTTTACACTGAAACCATAGTGAATATCAATGTGTGCCATGTGTACACGACCATCTTTGTCGATAATCTGTACTTTTTCATCTTTGTATTTTGCAGCCACTCTCTTATCAAGTTCTTTGATAATTGGAACTAACTGTGGAACTACTTTTTCTAAATATTTTAATGGCCATTTTTCCAATGCTTCTGCAAGGATTGTATGGTTTGTATATGCACATGTTTTGCTTACAACATCAATAGCTTCATCCATTGTAAATGCTTTTTCATCTACTAAGATTCTGATTAATTCTGGAATTACCATCGTTGGATGTGTATCATTAATCTGGATTACAGCATGTTCATACATTTTGCGAAGGTCATACTGTTTTTCTTTCATTTCTTTTAAGATAAGCTGTGCTGCATTGCTTACCATAAAGTACTGCTGGTAAATACGAAGTAAGTTACCTGCTTCATCAGAATCATCTGGATATAAGAATAATGTTAAATTCTTCTCAATTTCTTCTTTATCAAAGGAAATACCTTCTTCTACGATGCTTTCATCAATAGTTTCGATATCGAACAATCTTAATTTGTTTACGCCGTTTTCATAACCAACAACGTCAATATCATATAATCTGGATTTTACAGTTCTGTCACCAAATTTTACATCAAATGTAACATCTGTCTTTGTTAACCATGAATTTTCTTCAATCCAGTCATTTTTCTCTGCTTTCTGTAATCTGTCTTTAAATACCTGTTTAAACAGACCAAAATGGTAATTTAAACCGATACCGTCACCTGGGAGACCAAGTGTTGCAATAGAATCAAGGAAACATGCTGCAAGTCTTCCAAGACCACCATTACCAAGTGATGGTTCTGGTTCGATTTCTTCAATTTTACTTAACTCTTTGCCATTCTCTTTTAAAATATTTTCTAATTTATCATATACGCCTAAGTTGATTAAGTTATTGGAAAGTAATTTTCCAATTAAGAATTCTGCGGAGATGTAGTAAATTTTCTTGTCGCCGCTGATTCTCTCTGTAGAATCCAAAAGATCTTTGGACATACGTAAGATGCTATAGTAGAGTTCTGCATCTGTACAATCTGCGATTGCTTTCTGGTACATGGACTGTGTAAGTTCCTGTAACTGCTGTTCTAAATTCATTTGTAATACCTCCTGTTGCACTTTGCGTTTTAATGTCACTTTGATTTCCTCCCGTAATACTGCTTATATCGTTCCTGCTACTTGTTACTTGCATTATTACTTTTCTATACAATAACACAGGAAAACGTTTTCCGCAAGACCTAATTTTATTTTTTTCAATTTTTTTCTTTTTAACATATAATATCAAGATATTGCATACGCACAATTGTATACTCTGTTACTACATTACGTCCCTCTTCTCCAGACAACAGTCTATCCAATTCCTCTAATGCTACTGCTGATACATGATTGAAATGCTGATTGACTGTATTCATCTGTTTTCCAACATATCCCATCAGCATAATACCATCAAAACCGCATACCGGTCTGAAGATATCCATTTCTGTTAACGCTTTCATTGCACCAATAGCCATTAAGTCCGAAGCACATACGACCACATCCTTGTTTTTAGCATACTTAAATGTAATTTCTCTTGCTCTCTTTTCTGAGAAATCACCATCACGAACCAGCATCTTCAAATTCATTTCCTCTGCCAATTCTTTCATGCCTCTAAGACGCTCTTCCGTTACATAACCATTTTTCTTACCGGCAATATATAATACACGTTTACATTTATTCTCAACAATTGTTTTCTTGGCTACTTCCTTCTGTGCTGCTACCTGATTCACCCACACAGACGACGTTGTTTCGTTGACAATCGGAGCATCAACAACAACAATTTTAAACACTTTGGCTTCTATTAAGCTGTGTAACACTTTCTCATCCTTGGAAATACCATAGATGACAATGCCTTCTATACTCTGTGCCTGAAAATAACGGATAATCTCCTCAAGGTTTTTATTTTTTATCATGGAAAAAAATACGGTAACAACATCAAGCCCTAATTCCTCTGCTTTATTTAAGGCACCTGCCAAATACTGCATATCAATTTCATCGATTGCCTGGGTTGCTGTATTTAGATTGATTAAAAGAGCCACTCTGCCAGCCTGCTTAGAAGAAAGCGCTGCCGCAATGCTATTTGGCACAAAATTCAATTCTGTAATTGCTTTATTTACTTTCTCTTTTGTCGCTTCACTGACATTGGGATAGTTATTCAGCACTTTAGATACAGTTGAAATCGCTACACCTGCATGTTTTGCTACATCTTTAATCGATACCATGACATCTGCTCCTACCCTTTTCCTTATTTTCGGAAATCGTTTTCCGCAAACATATCTTACTGCATTATTTTGTACTTGTAAAGAACTTCTTGTACTTTTTCAACTGTGCTTTTTATCTTAATTTTATTCTGTCCGTACTATGCCATTTGCATACAGATAATCTTTCCAAATCTGCACATACTGCGCCTTTAAATGAATCCCATCAAAAGAATACTCTGCGTTTAGGTTGCCATCCTCATCCACAACAGCTGGATTCATATCAAAGTAAAAGATGCTTTCGTTGTCTGCAAGTTCTGCAATTGCAGCATTACGTTTTGTTATATTCACATTATTAAATATATCATCTGAATCCGATTTTTCTTTACCTACTTTCATAATGGCTTCCAATATAATAATGGCATCAGGCTGAAGCTCCTTAATACGTTTTACAACTTTTGTATATTCCTCCATAAAGCCTTCTAGCGTTCCCCGTCCCATTTCATTAATGCCTATCATAAGATAAACTTTTTTATATTGGTTACGCATAAGCGCTTCTTCTACAGTTATTTTCTCTCCTGAATCTGGCACTGTCACAATTTTCCCATCAAAAAATTTGTATATATTGTACCCTGTTTCTGCATAAAAGGTTGCTTGTGTCATATTGCCATATTGATAAAGTCCCACTGTTCTGGAATCTCCAATAAAAACAGCATCTTCAAAATAAGCATCATCCACCATTCTCAACTCATATTGCGGTTTCACAACTATTTCTTCATATTCTTCCTGCGGCAATTCGTCCTGCATCTGGGCATCTGCAATGCCTGTCGCTTCTTCTTCGCTCTCTACAAGCATATTTTCAGTTTCTTCAGATAACTGTATATTTTGTCCGGAATGCTCTTTGACATTCTCTTGCATTTTACCCACTGTATCACGCAGAAATTCCAGTACATTATCTGTATCCGGATTCATATATCCACCATAATGCAGTGCCACAACAATAGCACTGGTCCATATTAATAAAATAAGAAACGGACATTTCTTAATGTATCTCATAAATGCGCCTCTTTTGTCCTAAGTTATTTATCAAAATTTGTTAAAAATGCGAGTACAAAAAAGGATTACTTTCCGCACTCATAATATAATAAACGGACAGCCAAAAAAGAAGAATTAAGATTACCGCTGTCACAAAATGCTTCTTACATTTTTCATATACCTTCGATGGCAACGTTGTACTAAGCACTAATCCAAACAATGCTGTCCATCCATAATCCTTTAAATAATAAACAACATCCCAGAGATTTGCCATATCATAAAAAGATGTCACATCAAACATTCTTTGCAGATATGTATACAATTCACCCGCATCCGTAATACTAAATACAATCCAGCTAATTGGAATCACGAAAAACATATACACTCTTTTTAACAAAATAGTAGCATCCAACGCTTTTTTTAAAAAAAGTTTCTCCAGTGTCAGCAAAATAAAAAAACCAATGCCCCACAAAAGAAAATTGCCTGTTGTTCCATGCCACAACCCTGTCAGTACCCATACAACCAACAAATTACATATAGTACGAAAGACGCCCTTTTTGCTGCCACCCAGCGGGATATATACATAATCTCTAAACCACAAACTTAATGTCATATGCCAGTTACGCCAGAACTCTGTCACAGAGCCAGAGGTATATGGCTGGCGAAAATTCTGTGGCAATTTGAAACCTAACATCCGTCCGAGTCCTATCGCCATCAAAGAATATCCCTGAAAATCAAAATATATCTGTAAACTAACCGCAATTGCCCCCAACCACGCAAGCGGCATTGATATACTTTCAAATCCAACCGTCTGAATGGCATTCCAGAGTTTCCCCATCTGATCGGCAATCAACACTTTGCCTCCAAGTCCTATCGCAAAAATTTTCAGTCCCTCTTCAACCTGCAATGGTGAAATCTTCCTATGTTCCAACGCAGTCTGAATCTCTCCATACCTTGTAATGGGTCCCGACACGAACTTAGGAAACATAAAAAAATACGTGAAATACCCAATTGGCGATTGCTCTGCATGGATTTTCCCCAAATATACATCAGCCACATAAGAAATCGCCTGGAATGTATAAAAACTAAGTCCCAATGGCATGATGCTAAGAATATTTCCCATTCTAAACATGCAAAAAACACCCACATGAAATATCACTGCTAGAAAAAGCCACACTTTCCGCATGGCACTACGTTCTTTTCTATGTTCTATAATACTGCCAAAACTATAATTCACAAATGCTGACAGCACAACAATCGGCAGAGAATAAATATCCCCCCACGCATAAAACACAAAACTTCCTGCGAGTAGCACAAAATTTCTGCCCTTTGCAGGGCAGATGTAATATATGCTAAAAAATATTGGAATAAAATAAAAGATAAACTCAATACTGTTAAAAATCATGTTACTTCCTCAGAAGATAAAACTTAGTACGCTCAAAATTATGACTGAAATAAATATACAAAATATACTACGCAACCAGACAGCATAGCAATGCCGCCCCAACGTTTCAATTTTCTTTCCTTGTTAGCTACACAGATAAGTAGTAGTACTGCTGCCGCTATCATAACAATCGAATCAATTTTAAATGATGCAGCATATCCAATTGGCGTAATAATGGCGGCAATACCCAGTACAAATAAAATATTAAAGATATTACTTCCTACAATATTCCCAATCGCAATATCTGCTTTTCCTTTGATAGCTGCTGTTACAGAAGTAATCAATTCTGGAAGGGATGTGCCAAATGCTACTATTGTCAATCCTATCAGACGTTCACTCATTCCAAATGCTACTGCCAGTGCAGACGCCGCATCCACCGTCACATCACTTCCTAATACAATCATTCCCAGTCCCAGCACAATCATCACAATCATTTTGATAAGACTGTCATTGTCACTGCTCTCTTCTATTTCTTCTACAACTGTATTACCATTTTTCGCCGCCCGGAGCAAATACAGCATATAAACAACCATAAGTGCTGCCAGAACCAACCCATCCACTCTGCTTACCGTACCATCAAAATATCCCAGTACCGGAAGCACAATAGAAATAAAAATGACATATGGTATTTCATATTGCAAAGTACTTTTTTGTACAACAAGTGGTGTAATCGTTGCTGTAATACCTAAAATTAAGAGAAGATTAATAATATTGCTGCCTACCACATTACCAATCGCTAACGCCACTGCCTCATTCCCTTTTAATGCCGCAGATATGCTAACTGCTGCTTCTGGTGCACTTGTACCAAACGCTACAATTGTCAAGCCTATCACAAGCTGCGGAATTCCAAATTTGTCTGCTAACTTAGACGCACCCTCTACAAACCAGTCTGCTCCCTTTATTAACAAGAAAAATCCTGCAACCAAAAGCACTATCTGAACTAATAATTCCATTATAATTTACTCCTCTCACATTTCTTTATCTGTATACGGAAATCAGGTAATCTACCAGCTTCCATATTTTTTTTTCCAAAGGTGGAAAAATATATCCATTCTGCTTCGCAAGTTCTGTATTAATGGAATATTGCATTGTTCCATTGTATGACCCTGCCTCAGCACCCGACCGGAAAATTGCTTTTTTTCCTGTCTTTTCTTCTACGTAACGGATGATTTGCTCTAAAGAAACCGTCCCAGCATTGCTACCGTTGATAGAACCGTAAAATTCCTGCTCTGTAAGCCATACAAGAAATGCTGCTGCATCCTCTGCAAAAATAAAACTCATCTGTTCTCCCAGGTTATCAACATACATCGGCATCTCTTTTATCACATGTTCTACATAAAAGTGCAGACGTTTCGTATAATCATCTTCTCCTATTACAAACGGAAACCGTACTGCCGCAAAATTCACATCTGGATACACCTGATACAACGCTGCCTCTGCTTGTCTTTTCACCTCACCATATGGCGCATCAGACCGATAATACCATTGTAAAGGGTAGTCTTTTGCATTATAATCTTCTTCTCTTGTATCCATTCCCATCTGCTCATACACAGAAACCGTTGAAACAACAACATAACGTTTCGGAGTAATTACATCAAGCAAGCATCTAATATCTTCTGAACAGTATGCAAGTGTATCGCACACAACATCAAACGTTTTTCCTTGTAGTGCCTTTGCCAGACTAGCTTTGTCCGTTCTGTCTACGACCAGCCTGTCCACACTGTCGCCAAAGGAATCCGGTGTTGTTCCTCTTGTTGCAATCGTTACCTGATGTCCATTATCCAGTAACTGCTTTACTGTATGTTTTCCAAAAAAACGAGTTCCACCTAACATTAATATCTTCATCACAGCTCATGCCTTTCGCCTAAATTGTAATAAGTTCATATTGGTCTGTACCAAGTCCAATCTTCACAGCATGCGCAATGCACGTCTGCCACTCCGTATCAGGGTGGGTCATATGGAAATGGTCATGCCCTTCTCCATGATGCTCGTCTGCTTGGATGTTATCACTTAATATACTTCCCGGAGTAGCCGGCATTTTATTACATAAATCTGCACAAGCCTGATCAAGCGCAACCGGGTCAAAGGATGCCAGCATGCCGACATCCGGAATGATTGGAATATCATTCTCTGCATGGCAGTCACAGTTTGGTGATACATCACAAATCAATGACACATGGAAGCACGGTCTATCTTTACATACTGCAAGACTATATTCTGCCATCTTACGATTTAGCATCGCAATGGAATCAGAAAAGTCCGCTGCAACAGCATCCTTAGGACAAACTGCAAGACATCTGCCACACCCTACACATTTATCATGATCAATCACTGCCTTTTTATCCGTTACCACCGGCGCTCCATGTGCGCAGATTTTTACACAAGCACCACAACCTACGCATTTGTCCGTTTCAACACTTGGCTTTCCTTCACAATGCTGCTCCATTTTACCAGCTCTGGAACCACAACCCATGCCAATATTTTTAAGTGCACCACCGAAACCAGCCATTTCATGCCCTTTAAAATGCGTTAGAGAGATAAATACATCCGCATCCATTATCGCACGTCCAATCTTCGCTTCTTTTACATATTCCCCATCAATCTGCACAAGCGCTTCATCTGTTCCCTTTAATCCATCACCAATTATTACGTGACAGCCTGTCTGATACGGTGAAAATCCATTCACATAGGCAGTTTCCAGATGGTCTAATGCATTTTTGCGACTCCCCACATAAAGCGTATTGCAGTCTGTCAAAAACGGCTTACCACCAAGCTCTTTTACATAATCGGCAACCACTTTTGCGTAATTAGGTCTCAAAAAAGCCAGATTACCATATTCTCCAAAATGAATTTTGATTGCAGCATATTTATCTGTAAAATCAATATTCTCAAATCCTGCTGTTTTCATCAGTCTATGTAATTTCTGTAACAAATTCTCATGATATGATGTTTTAAATGATGTATAGTATACTTTTGCATTTGACATATCCGTACCCTCTCCTTCTTCTAGCTTGAAATACAAGCACATCTGCTTGACTCATGCCTTCGCGCAACATCAAAATCTCCGTTCGCGGGCGCCGCCAGCTTGAAATGCAAGCATTTCAGCCTGGCTCATGCCTTCGCGCAACATAAAATGAGGGTTTCAAAACATCTACATGTTTCAAAAACCCTCACTCAGTGCGGATGACAGGACTTGAACCTGCACGTCGGGGACACTAGAACCTAAATCTAGCGCGTCTGCCAATTCCGCCACATCCGCTCATTCCGTGGTCATGCGACCACGAAACATATTATAACCTTGTTAAAAAGTTTTTGTCAATACTTACTACGAATGCTATTTAAATTTTATTACGCAAAAACCTTTTCGCCTGCACGATCTAACGTTGTAATGTCTCCATCAATCTTATCTAACAGAGCAAGCAATTTATCAGATACTGCATCTGCTTCTTTAAAAATTGCAACTGCATCCTGTTTATCTCCTCGCTCTACTGCTGCGACAACCGTTGTACCCAGCTTATGGAACGCATTATGCAAGGAGCCAATCTGTTTCCAGTTCTCTCCAATCTTACCATGCTCAATTGAAATAACAGAATAAAAATGTCCAAATGCACATTTATCCGGATTGGTCTGTAATGGTTGTTTTACCATTGTATCAACCATCTCTTTTAATGTAGCAAGCCAACCTTCATGTGCTTGTTTGCCTTTACGAATAATGCTGTGAAGTTCTTCATTCGTCACTGCATTATCCCCTTTTGTCAAACCTTCAAAAAGATTAGAAAGAATTACCGAGAACTCATCATCAATCTTAGCAACATCCTTCGCATAAGTTACGCTCTTCTCTGCCTCTTCCTGAATCAACTGCGTCATTTCTGTAAAGTGCTGTGCATCTGCACTTGTTGTTTCCATTGCCTGGTTTACTTCATTTGCAGCTGTCTCAATATGACTCATAGAAGCATCAATGGACTCTACATCTTTTACAACTACTTTTAATCTTTCAATATTGCCACCAACACTAGCAGAAATCATATCAATCTTATCACCAATTGCCTGCGTAGATACCAGTGAACGATTCAGACTTTCTTTACTTTCTTCTGCAGCCGCACCTATATCAGCCACAAATTTACGCATACCTTCCAGATTTTCTTTTGTATCGTCTGCAAGTTTTCTTACTTCTTCCGCAACAACAGAGAAACCTTTTCCATGCTCACCTGCTCTTGCAGCTTCTATTGCTGCATTTAATGCAAGTAAGTTTGTCTGGTTTGCAATTTCCTGTACGCTACCTACCACTTTATCTACTTCTGCAGCTAGTGTTGTTAACTGTTCAATTTTACCCTTCATAATCTGGGTATCATTTTCCATCTGTGTTTTTAATTCACGTACTTCTTCCAAAATATCTTTTGTCGTATCATTTTCTGCTGATAAATTCTGTGCATCTTTATGTAAATCATTCAATGTATCTGCTGTATCCTCAATGGTACGATGTACTACAGACATGCTTGCTGTTGTCTCCTCAATAACCGCAAGATTAGATTCACATAAAACAGCAAGTTCACTTGCAATTTTTATAAGATGATTGGAAATGTGTGCCATCCCAATATCAAAACGACTTAATGAACTTGTTACCTCTAACATTTCTTTGGATGCTTTTGCCATTCTTGCTTCATTGGCTGCAAGCGCTTCCATTTTCTGCTCCACTCCTGCCAAAGTGCCTTTTTTCTTACCAAATCCCATTGTATTGCCTCCCTATGTTATATTAACTAATACCAAAATACTCTAATATATATAGTTTACACTTATCAACCAAGAATGTAAATAGTACACACCAAAAGAAACTTTATATTTTCTTAATGCAAAACCAAATGCCGGTACGTTTCACAAGCCGTCTTATTGGACAAAAAAAGAAGTGTTAAAACTAACACTTCTTTTTTTACTTAATGAGACATCGGGGATTCGAACCCCGGACAACTTGATTAAAAGTCAAGTGCTCTACCGACTGAGCTAATATCCCATATGTATGAACTGGGCTAGCTGGATTCGAACCAGCGAATGCAGGAGTCAAAGTCCTGTGCCTTACCGCTTGGCGATAGCCCATTAAACACCAAGCTTGTCTACTGAAACAATCCCTAGTTGAAGGTGGATACAGGGATTCGAACCCTGGGCCTCCAGAGCCACAATCTGGCGCGCTAACCAACTGCGCTATACCCACCATATGCGAGGAGGCTAGCCACCTCAAATGTGCTCGAAGGGATTCGAACCCCCGACCCACGGCTTAGAAGG
>JAFUQM010000008.1 GCA_017472325.1 Lachnospiraceae bacterium | reverse complement strand
TGCAATAAAAACCATCAAAAGCAGGTACATAGAAATACTTACATTTTTCTGACGAGTACCTTTGCAAAAATAAAAGCAAAGATACATTACAAATATCAAAACTAGCAGATAAGAAAGTATTATCATACCTCATGCAGATGCCTGTTATTTTGTAACGGCCTTTAGTGGTATAGAGCATATAGCAGGAGGCAGAAGACTCTTAGAGTGAGTCTTCTGCCTTTTATATGTATGAAAAAGAAGATGCAATTAAAATCATAGGACATTTGTGTTTTTCGCAAGTAGATATGTAATAAAGTTACACCAACTTTAGCGAGAAAACATTGTAAAAAAATTAACATTTATTGTGAATATTTCTATTTACCAAGTGCATTTGTTTGGGTATGATTATGTATTATAAGAAATAGACAGGAGGAATTCATATGTGCTATTAGGAGGTGTGCAACCTAATCCTAGAAGTGGTCTTGTATATGAAGGAATAAAGCTGTGTAAAAAAGAAAATATAGATTTTATATTGGCAGTTGGTGGAGGAAGTACGATTGACTCTGCAAAGGCAATTGCTGCAGGTGTAGTATATGATGGAGATTTCTGGGATTTTTACTGTGGGAAATACATAGATAAGGCATTGCCTGTAGGAACAATTCTTACAATTTCAGCGGCTGGTAGTGAAGGCAGTCCGGACTCTGTGATTACAAGAGAGGAAGGTATGTTGAAGCGTGGTGCATCAGGAGATGCTATTCGTCCTAAATTTAGTATTTTAAATCCTGCATTTACGCAAACATTGCCTGTATATCAAACTGCATGCGGTATAACAGATATTATGGCGCATTTATATGAGAGATATTTGACCAATACGAAAGATGTAGAAGTGACAGACAGATTGTTGGAAGCTTGTACAAATATTTACAGGATGATGGTGTAACGTCGAAGGAGGGGCTTATGTATAAAGCATCAGAAGAACGATATAGCAATATGACATATTATAAATGCGGTAATAGTGGACTGAAGTTACCGGGGATTTCTATGGGGCTGTGGCACAATTTTGGTGAAGCGGCATCTATGGATAATATGAAAGATATGATTTTTACTGCTTTTGATCATGGTATTACACATTTTGATTTGGCTAATAATTATGGACCGGAGCCTGGACGTGCAGAAATCAATTTTGGCAAGATTATAAAAGAAAATTTACAGCAGTATAGAGATGAAATGCTGATTAGTACAAAAGCGGGTTATCTCATGTGGGAGGGGCCTTATGGAGATTGGGGGAGTAGAAAATATTTATTATCCAGTCTGGATCAGAGCTTGAAGCGTCTGGATTTGGAATATGTAGATATTTTTTATCACCATCGCATGGATCCGGAGACACCGCTAGAAGAAACGATGGGAGCGTTAGCGCATGCGGTTTCTAGCGGAAAGGCATTATATGTTGGATTATCAAACTATAATGGAGAAACTTTGGAAAAGGCCACTGCAATATTGCAGGATTTAAAATGCCCTTTTGTGATTAACCAAAATCGCTATTCTATTTTCGACAGAACGATTGAAAATAATGGACTGAAAGAAACTGCAAATAGATTGAGTAAGGGGATTATTGCATTTAGTCCTTTGGCACAGGGATTGCTGACTAATCGGTATTTGGATGGCATTCCAGAGGACAGCAGGGTAAAGACTGATGGGCGTTTCCTCAAAGAAAGCATATTAACAGAAGAAAAATTGTCTCAAATACGACAGTTAAACGATTTGGCGGCACAAAGAGGACAAACATTGGCAGAGATGGCGTTAAGCTGGGTATTAAAGGATGGTATAGTGACCAGCGTGCTAATCGGTGCTTCAAGAGCAACACAGATTTTGGATAATATAAAATCTCTGGAAAATACAACTTTTACAGATGAAGAATTACGTATGATAGATGCGATTTCAATATAGAAAGTTAAGAATATAACTCAAGGAAATGAGCTGACCTGGCGGAGGTTCTTCAATAATAAAGGTGAAGGAGAATGGGATGATGGAAAACTTCAGAAATAGTCATGACGAAGAAAAAAGTGAACATATGTATACACTAATTGTTGCTGATGATGAAGAAGAACTGCGCCGTGCACTCATAGAGAAAGTACATTGGGAAAGTATAGGATTCAAAGTTGTCGGAGAGGCAGAAAATGGAGTTGAGGCATTGGAATTGGTTGAAAGGTTAAAACCGGATTTGGTGTTGACAGATATTAGAATGCCATTTGTATCGGGGATTGAGTTGGCAAGACAGGTTCGAGAAGTGCATCCGTCAACGCAAATTGCATTTTTAAGCGGACATGATGATTTTTCCTATGCACAACAGGCAATACAATACAATATCATAAGTTATATGCTGAAGCCGATTTCTGCGCTTGAACTCACAGAAGAACTGCGGAAAATAAAAGAAAAGATAGATGAGCAATTTCGCACTTTTGCAACAGATGTGCATGAACCAAATCGGGAAACAGCAGTGACATTTTTGATGGCGCTTCTTTTGGATGAATTTCAGATAGAAAATGATTTAGAACGAGACCGAGAATTATTAGAAAAATTAGTAGAATTTGGCATTGCTCAAACTACAGGCGGCGCTTTATTGTATACGGTTATGACTACAAGTATATTAAGTGAGAATGCGGAAAACGAAACTAAGGAAGCTAATGTTAACGCAGTGAATTCTGTATTAGAGAAATATTTTAGAGCAGTAAGCTTTTATTTTAATGGCAAAATTACATCCATACTAATTTCAACGAAAAGAGGATATGAAAAATACTTACACATTGCTGTAGAAGAAATTTCAGAAAAAGTAAAACGAATTATGAATAAAAACTCTATCATAGGGATTGGAAGATTGGAGAACGGTCTGTCGAATATCCACAAGGCTTATGTGGAATCTGTAAAAGCAATGGGATATTCTTCGAAAAAGAAAAAGGGAATTTATTTTATTGCAGACATGGAGCAGTATAAAAACAGTGCAGAACTGATTAGTGAAAAAGCTTTGGAAATTATTAACTATAATTATATGGATCCGGATATATCACTGGTTTCGGTCAGCAATGAAATTGCTGTAAGTCCAAATTATCTAAGTGCCTTAATTAAAAAATCCACAGGCGCTACATTTATAGATTTGTTATCTAGAAAACGGATCAGTGTGGCAACGGACTTGTTGCTTCATTCCAATTATAAGATTCGAGAAATAGCAGAGAGGTGCGGATATAATGATCAGCATTACTTTAGCTACTGCTTTAAAAAAATTACAGGAATGTCGCCCAATGCATGTCGACGTGGGGAGACAGAGGATAATAAATGAAACTTAAAACAAACATTTTGAAAAAAATCCGAGAAAGAAGAATTTCGCTATCCTTTGTGATGACGGGATTGGTTGTTTGTATTGTGTTGGTTGCATGCGTTATCGGGGTAATTGTATTTACCTATTGTTATGTGAATTCTATGGAAGAAAATGCAGTTACCAGTAGCGAACAGGCAGTCTCTCAGGTGAGGAATATGGTGAGCCATTATACAGAGGATATGCAAGGTATTATGGAAATGGTACGCATCAATATGGGAGAAGCGCAAGAGGAACGAAGTGAGTTCTTTCAAAATCTTATTGATATTAGAAAAGATGTAGAAGCTATCACGGTCCATTCAGAAGAGGGAAAGTTGATTGCATATTGGTCTAATGGACAGGAATTGAAAGAGCAGATTCACACTAATCTTTCTTATAAAAAGCTAGAAGATGAAGGATTGTTCATTTCAGTGCCCCATGTACAAAATCTTTTTAAAAATTACTACCCTTGGGTAGTTACTTTTTCGCAAAGGATTAAGACAGAGGATGGAGAGAACATACAGGTTTCTATGGATATTCGTTTTTCGAATATTGCAAGCTACGTTGACAAGGTCGGAATCGGTGCGCATGGATACTGTTTTATTGCGGATACAGATGGAAACATAGTATATCATCCCCAGCAGCAATTAATATATGCAGGATTAAAAGAAGAGCAAAGTGAAAAAATACGTACATATCGAGATGGGTCACATACCTTTAATGGCGTGATTTATACCATTCACACATTAGAAAATTGTGATTGGCGCATTGTTGGAGTCAGTTATGTAGATGAGCTAGTTACGGTGAGAGTATCAGGCATGATACGAGTGGTTATGTTTGTTGTGATCACAGTAGTTGTAACTACAGTATTGGCTGGTGTGTTGCTCGCAAAATCGTTTTCAAAACCAGCCAAGGAACTGGCTGCTGCAATGCGTCGATTTGTAAGAGAGGCAGAAAGTTTTGAATTCTATCCGGTCAAAGGCACAGAGGAAATCGTTGCACTATCAGATTCCTTTGGTCATATGGTCTTGCAAATACAGGAACTTATGGAAAAGGTGCGCAACGAAGAAATAACGCTGCGAAAAACAGAATTGAATGCATTGCAGGCGCAGATTAATCCTCATTTTCTATACAATACCCTAGATTCGATTGCGTGGATGTGTGAGGTGGGCAGAACCAAAGAAGCAATCGAAATGGTTAATGCGCTAGCGCGGCTTTTTCGAATCAGTATAAGCAAAGGACATGAATTGATTACGGTAAAACAGGAACTTCAGCACGCAGAATGTTATTTGAAAATTCAAAAATTCCGATACAAGAGTCAGTTTAATTACACATTTCAGGTAGAAGAAAGTTGTCTGGGTTATTTGTGTAATAAGATAACATTGCAGCCACTGATAGAAAATGCCATTGTGCATGGACTGGATTTATCTGAGGAAGGTGAAATACTCATAGAGGTATTTGAAGAAGAACAGGATATTATTATGACGGTCTATGATAATGGAGTGGGAATGTCTACGGAACAATGTGAAGAAATACTGCAAAAAGATGTACATCAAAAAGGTGGTATCGGAATTAAGAATGTAAATGATAGAATAAAGATTTACTTTGGTGAGCAGTATGGAGTGACCATTTCCAGTGAGCTAGATGAGTGGACAAAGGTGGAAATACGAATGCCTAAGATTTCGGAGGAAAGCTATGAAATGTAACAGAAAAAGTAAGATGATAGTTTTCTTTTTATCAATCTATTTCGTAATAAACGTATGCTGTGCGTGTAGCATTACGGAAAAAGAATGGACAGGAGAACATTCCAAGATACAAGTTGCAGTGATTGCCAAATCAACAACCTCCGCATATTGGAAAACAACATTTGCAGGAGCTAGTGCAGCAGGGACAGAGTATAATCTGGATGTTTCTTTTGAGGGACCGGAGAATGAAGAAGATTATGAAACACAGAATCAAATGATCCGAAAGGCGGTAGAAAATGGAGTAGATGCCATTGTTTTTTCAGCAGTAGATTATAATGCCAATGTGGAGGCGGTCAATGAGGCTGTGTCAGCTGGTGTGAAAATTGTTATCATTGACAGCGATGTAAACAGCGATTTGGTAAGTGCTAGAATTAGTACAGATAACTATAAGGCAGGTAAAATGGTAGGAGAGGCAGTACTTTCAGGGACGGAAGAAGTCTTACAGGTCGGTATTGTGAACTTTGATGAACATTCTGAAAATGGACAACAAAGGGAAAAAGGTTTTCTGGATTATGTAGAAGCTAATGAACGCGTAACGATTGTATCATCCGTTAATGTAAATTCTACGATTGAGGAGGCAAAGGCAGCAACAATCAAGATGTTAAAAGAGCAGCCACAAATCAATATTATAGTTACTTTTAATGAATGGACAAGTCTTGGCGTAGGGTATGCAGTACAGGAACTGGATGTGGCAGATAAAACCAGAGTAGTTGCTTTTGATAGCAATGTAGTATCCGTAGGAATGTTGGAAACAGGTGAAGTAGATGCACTTGTTGTACAAAATCCATATGCAATGGGGTATCTTGGGGTAGAATATGCATGGATGTTGCTTAATGATGATAAGATAAGAGAAACAAATATTGATACGACTACTACGCTCATAACAAGAGATAATATGTACGCGCCGGAGAATCAAAAAGTACTTTTTTCTTTTGAGTAGATAAAAAAATCAACATAATTCATAAGATATTCTATTTTTTTTACAAGCTCATAATGATAAAATAAACATATGAATTACGAAGAAGTAATTTAAGAATTGAATAGGAGGGTTTTGGTATGAAAAAGAAACTTATGGGATTATTGTTATGTGTAGCAATGACTGCAACACTACTTACTGGATGCGGAGGAAGCGCATCAAACGGTGGAGAGACGAAAGCGACTGTATTTTGGTACGAAGAAAGTGATGTATATTTAAGTTCAGTTCGTACAGCATTAAATCAGGAATTAGAAGCAGCTGGAATCACATATGATAACCAGTTTGCAGCGAATGACCAGGCAAAACAGATTGACCAGATTAAAACAGCAATTGCGGGTGGTTCCAATCTCTTAATCGTTAACGTAGTTACATCCGGTGCTCCAGATACTGCAGAAGATATTATTGCAGCAGCAGGTGATATTCCTGTTATCTTCTTTAACCGTGCAATCGGAACAGATGGAAGTGATGTGACAGTTCTTGAGAACAATGCATCAGCATGCTTTATCGGAACAGATGCTCCGGAAGCAGGACATATGCAAGGTAAAATGATTGGCGATTACGTTGTAGCAAATTATGATACAATCGACAAAAATGCTGACGGTGTTATTACATATGCTATGATGAAAGGTGATGAAGCTAACATCGAAGCTATTTATCGTACTCAGTATGGTGTAGAAGATGCTAACGCAGTTATTACAGCAGCTGGTAAACCAGCATTGAAATATTTTGATGAAAGCAATGCAGATTGCTATCAGGTAGATCAGGGTGGTGCTTGGTCTGCAACAGCAGCCAAAGAATATATGGATACAAACTTTGTATCTTACAATGAAGCAAATGGTAACATGATTGAACTTGTTATCTGTAATAACGACGGTATGGCTGAAGGTGTTATCGCTTCTCTTCAGGAAAAAGGCTATAATAAAGATGGTGCCCATGTTGTCCCTGTATTCGGTGTAGATGCAACTGATAATGCAAAAGCATTAATTGCGGAAGGTGCTATGGTAGGTACTGTAAAACAGGATGCTGAAGGTATGGCAGCAGCTATTACACAGACAGCAGCAGCGATTGCAGGAGGAAGTACTCCTACAGATGCATTGGCAGGCTTAACAGATGCACGTTTTAGTGTGGCTTCTGATTGCAGTGGAAAACTTTATGTAGCTTATGCACCATATACTGGTGAATAAGTTATAGGCTAAACTGATTATGGGCAGCTGTCGTATAGGCGGCAGTTGCCCTTTTTTTATAAAAATAAAAAACAAGGGAGGAACACGATATGGCAAAGGATGTTCTTCTGAAAATGGAAGGCATTACAAAAGCTTTCCCAGGTGTAAAAGCCTTGGATAATGTCTCATTAGAAGTAAAGGCTGGAACTGTTCATGCATTGATGGGTGAGAATGGTGCGGGAAAATCTACATTGATGAAGTGTTTGTTTGGCATTTATGCAAAGGATAATGGACATATCTATTTAGAGGGAAAAGAAATAGATTTCAAAAGTAGTAAGGAAGCTTTGGACAATGGTGTTGCTATGGTGCATCAAGAATTAAATCAGGCACTTAAACGCAATGTTATGGATAACATTTGGCTTGGAAGATACCCTACCATAGCAGGAATTGCAGTGAATGAACGTAAAATGCGTGAAGATACGGAAGCAATATTTAAGGAATTACAAATTGATGTTGATGTTCACCGTGTTATGAGTACCATGCCTGTTTCTCAGAGACAGATGGTAGAAATTGCAAAGGCAGTTTCTTATAATTCTAAAGTAATTGTGTTTGACGAGCCTACTTCATCTTTAACAGAGGAAGAAGTAGAACATCTTTTTGATATTATTAATATGCTTCGGGATAAAGGTGTTGGTATTATTTATATTTCTCATAAAATGGCAGAGATTAAACGTATTTCGGATGAAATTACGATTATGAGGGATGGTCAGTGGGTTGCGACGAGACCTGCTGCTGAATTAGAAATGAATGATATTATACGCCTAATGGTAGGACGTGAATTAACCAATCAATTTCCACCGAAAACGAATAAGCCAGGGGAGGTTACTTTGAAGGTGGAAAATCTGACAGGACAGTATAACCAGCTAAAAGACGTAAGCTTTGAAGCTCATAAAGGAGAAGTTTTGGGGATTGCTGGATTGGACAGTTCAGGTCGTACAGAAACATTGGAGAGTATTTTTGGTATACGTACACGTAAGAGTGGTACGATTACGTTAGACGGCAAGAAATGTTTGAATCGCAATGCAGGAGAATCTATTAAAAACGGATTTGCATTGTTGACAGAAGAACGAAGAGCAACAGGTATATTTGGGGTATTAAGTATAAAAGACAACACAGTTATTTCGAGCTTGAAAAGACATAAGCGTTTTGGTGTTTATCTGAGTGAGAAATCACAAAGAGAAGATACACAGTATTATATTGATGCAATGCGGACGAAAACGCCATCCCAGGATACGAAGATTCGGAGCTTGTCAGGTGGTAATCAGCAAAAGGTTATCATTGGTCGTTGGCTGTTGACAGAGCCGGAAGTGTTATTGTTAGATGAGCCAACCCGTGGTATTGACGTAGGTGCAAAATACGAAATCTATCAGTTGATTTTGGATTTGGCGAATAAAGGAAAAACTGTATTAATGGTTTCTTCCGAAATGCCAGAGTTGCTGGGGGTATGTGATCGAATTGTTGTTATGTCCGGTGGTAGAGTTGCTGGAGAAGTAGATGCGAGAAATACAACCCAGGAAGAAATTATGACCCTGGCTGCGAAATATGTATAAGGAGGCAGAAATTCATGACAAATCCTTTAAAGAAAGTAAAACAAATCGGTGCTGATTACAAGCAACTGGATGAAAAGGATAAAAAGCAATTTTGGGTAGATGGCATTCTCAATAATGCATTATATATCCTTATGGCACTCTTTGTTGTTTATACAGCAAGTGTAAAACCAAATTTTTTAACACTGGGTTCCTTTGCGAATCTTATTACTCAAGTAGCGGCATATCTTCCGATGGCACTTGGTATTGCAGGCTGTATCGTTTTGACAGGTACTGATCTTTCGGCAGGTCGTGTTGCAGGCTTGACGGCGGCTGTTGCAGGTGTATTGTTGCAGAAAACAGATTTTGCGAATAAAATGTTTCAAAATCTTCCAGAGGTTACAATTGGTTGGATTCTTGTGGCTTTATTAACGGTTATTGCAATAGGTGCATTTGTTGGTTTAGTGAATGGTTTTTTTGTAGCAAAGTTTAGTCTGCACCCATTTATTGTTACATTATCAACACAGCTTATTACATATGGTATTATTCTTTGGTTTTTTGGATTAAACGGAAACAATGGCCAGCCTATTTCCGGTTTGGATAAGGCATATAAAGATTTTGTTGGCGGAGAGTTATTCCGTTTGGGAAATGTTGCAATTCCAATGTATGTACTTTATGCAGCCATTCTTGTACTTGTTATGTGGTTTATTTGGAATAAAACTGCTTTTGGTAAAAATATGTTTGCTGTTGGTTCCAATGCTGAAGCGGCAAAGGTTTCTGGTGTAAATGTGTTTTGGACAACAGTTCTAGTGCATACATTAGCTGGTGCTATGTATGGATATGCAGGTTTTGTAGAAGGTGTGCGTAGTGGCTCTGTAGCAGCAAGTACAGGTCTGAATGCAGAATGTGATGCTATTGCAGCCTGTGTTATCGGTGGGGTATCATTTGTCGGTGGTACTGGCTCTATCTCAGGTATTATTCTTGGAGTATTTGTATTACGTATTATTTTTGTTGCTCTTACAATGTTAGGAGTTGATTCATCATCGCTTTATATAATCAAAGGTGCGATTATCCTTTGTGCGTGTGCGTTGGATATGCGTAAGTACTTAGTAAAGAAATAAGAGTGATATATATGGAAGACAATAAAACAGTGATAACTGATGATACACAAGCAGAAGATAAGAAACAAAGAGAGTTTCGGGGTCTATACAAGAATGTGAAAATCTCTGTGAAAACCTTGGATTTTATTATAGTAATATGTATTGTCGTCATCGTGGTACTGGTTGCGCTTGATTTGCGTAATCCCGGATTTACAATTACATTTGATTCGAAGGGAGGTACGGATGTTGTTCCGCAGAATCAAATGTATGGAGAAATGTTAGAAGTTCCGCAGCCTCCAACCAGAGAAGGATATGTGTTTACAGGATGGTATCTAGACCATGTATGTGAGGAATTATGGGAAGAAGACGTAGATGTGATAGAGTGTGATATTACATTATATGCAGGTTGGAAAGAAGACGACTGCGCTGTGGATTCTGGTAGAGTTGATACTGCCAAATAGTGAAAAAGAGTATTGAGTTAATGGGCTTTCTGAGAAATCGGGAAGCCCTTTTGCGGTAGAGAATAATATAAAGGAAAAACAAAAGTCAAGATATATTGAAAATATCAAAAAGTGGTGGGTACAAACTTATATTGCATATACTAAGAAACAGGGTGCTATCATGAACAGCCTTGTTGTTTCATAAAAAGTTCACTTGTTATGGAAGAATGGATAGATTATAATGAAATAGTACAGTCTGCATGCAGAATGTATGAGGTGAGTAGAAAGGTACGGGACTAGTGATGAGTGAATTTGAAAAAGATGATATGAATCAAGGCAATGAGAATGCAAAAGATACAGATAAGGAAAGTAATCAAAGTCATGCAGACGGTGGTAGAGAGTCTGAATATGAGGATGTATGTTTTATATGTAGAAGACCAGAGAGTAAGACGGGCAAAATGTTTCATCTGCCAAATCATATAACTGTATGCAACGATTGTATGCATAAGACAATGGAAACCGTAAGTCAGTATGATTACCAGGGAATGTTGGATAATCCGGCACTCTTATATGAATTAAATAATTTTGGCAAAAATATGCCTCATCAAGACAGCGTGAAGAAAAGTAACTTGACGGAGGATGGAGAAGAAGCGGATCCTATACAGGGTAATCCAGGCAAAGGATATCCGAAAATCAGCTTCTTGAATTTGTCTGATTTGCAGGGAGGCATTCCGAATAAACAGAGATTAAAACGTAAGTCCAAAGATAAACAGACACCACCGATTGATATCAAGGACATTCCAGCACCGCATAAGATTAAAGCGCAATTAGATGAATATATTATTGGACAGGACTATGCGAAAAAGGTTATTTCTGTAGCTGTGTATAATCATTATAAGCGAGTTGCAACGGGCACAATGGAAGAAATAGAGATTGAAAAATCCAACATGCTGATGATTGGACCGACAGGCTGTGGTAAGACATATTTGGTAAAAACATTAGCCAGACTGTTAGACGTGCCGCTTGCGATTGCAGATGCGACATCTTTAACGGAGGCAGGGTATATTGGTGATGACATAGAAAGTGTTGTATCTAAGTTGTTGGCGGCGGCTGATAATGATGTAGATAAGGCAGAACGTGGCATTATTTTTATTGACGAGATAGATAAAATTGCGAAGAAGAAAAATACAAATTCCAGAGATGTCAGCGGGGAATCTGTGCAGCAGGGAATGTTGCGTTTGTTAGAAGGTGCGGATGTAGAAGTGCCTGTTGGTGCGAATAGTAAAAATGCAATGGTGCCTCTTGCGACAGTAAATACAAGAAATATTTTATTTATCTGTGGCGGTGCCTTTCCTGATTTGGAAGAGATTATCAAACAAAGGCTGAATAAACAGACTTCCATTGGTTTTGACGCTGATTTAAAAGATAAATATGACAAAGAGAGAAATCTGCTAAGTAAAGTAACGATAGAAGATTTGAAAAAATTCGGTATGATACCGGAATTCATCGGACGTCTTCCAATTATTTATACATTGGAGGGTCTGACCAAAGAAATGTTTATCAAGATTTTAAAAGAGCCGAAAAATGCTATTTTAAAACAATATCAGAAATTACTGGAACTCGATGAAGTGAAGTTGGAATTTGATGACGGTGCGCTGGAAGCAATTGCAGAAAAGGCAATGCAGAAAGACACTGGAGCCAGAGCACTTCGTGCAATTATTGAAGAATTTATGTTAGATATTATGTATGAGATACCAAAGGATGATAATATCGGAAAAGTAACCTTAACGAGGGAATATATAGAAGGTACTGGCGGACCAATTATTGAGATACGCGGTAGTGTGGAGTAAGTCAACAGCATCTGTTTTTGACATATAATATGATAACAGTTGGAAACAGGATAGAAACATGACTTGCAAAGAGATGATTTTATCAAATGAGTATGCAGATATTATAAATTTTGATGCAGCAATTACAACAGAGAATAGTGTATCAGAAGCGTATTGTGTACAGGAATTGTATGAAGACAAATCCATTATATATGTACGAAGGGATTTGATTCCGTCGGTGGGAGAGGAGACATATTGGTATAACTATGTACCTAAATTGTATGGGTTGATGCAGGATATAGAATACAATCCGTTAAGTCTGATTGCATCTGGTATTCTGCAATTACAAAGACCGCCATTGGAACTGACAGGAAGAAATGTCATAATCGGTGTGATAGATACGGGAATTCGTTATGAAGAAGATGTATTTCGAAGAAGTGACGGATCATCCCGTATTTTGTCCATATGGGATCAGACAAATCAGGACGGAATCCCTCCCGAAGGTTTTTACTATGGAAGTGAATATGATAATGAGATGATAAATATAGCGCTTCGTTCTGAAAATCCGCGGGATATAGTGCCTTCTTATGATGAAAATGGTCATGGTACTGCGATGGCAAGTGTTGCAGCAGGAAGTATCGTCAACAAGGGTTTATATTATAATGGTGCTGCGCCGGATGCTGATATTGTGGTAGTAAAGCTAAAAGAGGCAAAACAGTATTTGCGAGACTATTATTATATTCCAGAGGGTGTGGCATGCTATGAGGATGCTGACATTTTGCAGGCGGTTCAGTATGTTGAACAGATGGCAGTACCGTTGCAAAGACCAGTTGTGATTGTCTTGGGGATTGGTACCAATATGGGAGACCATACAGGAAATGATGCACTATCCCTCTTTTTGAATGATGTTGCAGGACGGAGTAACCGAGTGGTTGTTGTATGTGGTGGTAATGAAGGGAATGCAGCACACCATTATGAAGGCATGGTTAATAATAATACAATCAATAACTGGGATGATGTGGAGATTAGAGTGGGCCCTGGTGAACAGGGATTTGTAATGGAATTATGGGGTACTTTGCCGTATTTGTTTAATGTATCGGTACGTTCGCCTCGAGGGGAGACGACACCAGAGGTAGTATCTCAAATAGGAAACAGCATTCGGTATGAATTTATCTTTGAAGGAACGATTGTAGAAATTGGGTACTGGCTTGTGGAACAGCGCTCAGGAGAAGAACTGATTACATTGCGTTTTACGAATCCAACAGAGGGTATCTGGACGATTCGTGTCACAGGAATTCGTGAACCAGGGATTGGAACATATCATATGTGGCTGCCAATCACAGCTTTTTTAAGAAGTGAAACATATTTTTTGCGTCCCAATCCTTATATTACTTTAACAGCGCCAGGACTCGCAGAAAATGTGATAACGATGTCCACATATGATGATAGGAATGATAGTTTTTACCAGAATTCAGGAAGAGGTTTTTCGAGATTAGGTGTTGTAAAACCAGAATTAGCGGCACCGGGTGTTGATATTCCTACAGCACTGGGGGTGCGTACTGGTTCCAGTCTTGCAGCAGCGATGACGGCAGGTGGTGTTGCTCAGTTTTTGCAGTGGGCAGTGGTAGAAGGAAATAATCCTTACGTGGATACAGAGGATGTGAAAAATTACTTGATACGTGGAGGAACAAGAGAGGAAAGAATTTCGTATCCGAGCAGGGAGTGGGGATATGGAAGATTAAATGTGATGGGCGTATTTGACTTATTTGCGGATGTGTAGCATGTAGTGCAGGCAGCAGGAGGGAGAAGGTACGAATGATATTATATATTTCAATAATTGCAGTCATTTTTATAGTAGAACTGTTGCTTAAAAATTATGTAGAGAAGAATCGGGAGTTACATGAGAAAATTCCAGTAGCAAAAGGATTGATTATTCTTCGTAAATACCATAATGAAGGTGCTTTTTTGGATTTGGGAGCTAAGAGAAAACAGATTGTGGCAGTGGTGTCGGTTGTATTGTCTCTCGTGGTGACTGGTATTTTTATTATGAGCCTTTCTATGAAAGGCAGTACCTTACTCAAAACAGGATTGTCTATTTTGTTAGGTGGAGCTTTTAGTAATACGTATGACAGATTAAAGAGAAAATATGTTGTAGATTACTTTAGCTTTGGAATTGGAACTTCGAAAATAAAAAAAGTGGTTTATAATATTTCAGATTTTTGTATTCTGATTGGTGCACTCTGCATTGTGATTGCCGGTTACAAATAAAATATTACCAAAACCTATTGACATAGTATGAAATAAGCGGTATAGTAACATAAATCATACAATTCCTAGTAAGTATATATGAAAAGAAAAATAGGAGGTGCAATATTATGGCAAATATTAAGGAAAATGCAACAGAACTAATTGGAAACACTCCTCTTTTACGTATCAGCAGTTTTGGAAAAGCATATCAAGCGGAACATGCACAGATACTGGCGAAAGTAGAATTGTTTAATCCGGCAGGCAGTGTCAAAGATAGAGTGGCGCTTGCAATGATTGAAGCAGCAGAAAAGGATGGTACATTAAAACCAGGAGCTACGATTATCGAGCCAACGAGCGGTAATACAGGAATTGGGCTTGCAGCAGTAGGAACAGCAAAAGGCTATACAACGATTTTGACGCTGCCAGATACCATGAGTGTTGAGAGAAGAACTTTGTTAAAGGCATATGGAGCGCAGCTTGTTTTAACAGAGGGTGCAAAAGGAATGCAAGGTGCTATTGCAAAGGCAGAAGAACTGCAGAAGCAGATTCCAGGAGCGGTGATTCTTGGGCAGTTTGATAATAAAGCGAATCCAGCAGCACATAAAGCAACAACAGGGCCAGAAATCTGGAATGATACAGACGGTCAGGTAGACATTTTTGTTGCTGGTGTTGGTACAGGCGGAACGATAACAGGTGTTGGAGAATATTTAAAGGAAAAAAATCCTAATATTAAGATTATAGCGGTAGAACCGGAAACATCACCTGTTTTATCGGGAGGCACTCCCGGACCACATAAGATACAAGGAATTGGTGCGGGATTTATACCATCTGTATTAAATACACAAGTTTATGATGAGATTATACCAGTTGCAAATGAAGATGCATTTAAGGCGGGCAAAACTCTGGCAGTAACTGAAGGCTTGCTTGTTGGAATTTCCTCCGGTGCTGCACTGTATGCGGCGGCAGAATTAGCGAAGCGTCCTGAGAATACAGGTAAGACGATTGTTGTGTTGTTGCCTGATTCTGGGGACAGATATCTCTCCACTCCATTATTTGCAGAAGAGTAAAAAATATGCTATGATGAGGCATATAAAATAAGGAGAATTTAAGATGAAGATATCTACAAAAGGACGATATGCGGTGAGGGTCATGTTGGATCTTGCTGCAAATAATACAGGAGAATGTATTAAGGTAAAGCAGATTGCAGAACGTCAGGGAATTTCGGAAAAATATTTAGAACAGATAATTTCTATATTGAACAGAGCTGGCTATGTGAAAAGTGTGCGTGGGGCGCAAGGCGGCTACCGCATTGCAAAAGATCCTAAAAATTATACAATTGGTATGATACTTAGGTTGACAGAGGGAAGTCTTAGTCCAGTTGCTTGTCTGGATGGTGATGTCAATGAATGTGAGCGGTGTGATACTTGTGAGACGTTAAGTGTCTGGAAGGATTTGGCAGATGCCATTGACAATGTTGTCGATAATGTAACCATAGCAGACTTGTTGGAGAAACAGCAGGCGCGGCTTGGTGCGATGGCATATATGATTTAAATATGAAATAAAAACTACTGGATATTTTACTATATTTAGTGTATAGTAAAAGCGAAATACAGACCGATGAGGTGGAGGGAAAACAATGGAGAAGAAAAACAACTTATCAATTAAAACAATTGTAGCAATCGGTATTGGTGCGGCTTTATTTTTTGTATTAGGTCGTTTTGTTGCAATTCCAAGTCCAGTGCCAAACACAACAATTAACATTCAGTATGGTGTATTATCCGTATTTGCTGTGATTTATGGACCAATCGTAGGTGTGCTTGCAGGATTTATCGGACATACATTAATCGACTTATCATGGGGAAGTCCGTGGTGGAGTTGGATTATTGCAACAGCAGTATTTGGTCTTGTTGTTGGATTTGCTAAGAAAATGATAAAAGTAAATGATGGCAAATTTGGTGCAAAAGAAATTATTATGTTTAATGTATTCCAGATTGTCGGACATATTCTTGCATGGGTTGCAGTAGCACCTACACTTGATATTGTCATTTACAGCGAGCCACTTGAAAAAATTTATCTTCAGGGTGCATTTGCAGGAATCAGCAATGCTGTTTCAACAGCAATTGTCGGAACAATTTTATTGATTGCTTATGCAAAAACAAGAACAAAAACAGGAAGTCTCAAAAAAGAAGACTAATCTGATAAGCAGCACGAGTTACAATAGAAAGACAGATAATGAACGATATGCGAAAAACGATTATATCTTTTGAGAATTATACATTTCAATATCGTGCACAGGAAGCCCCTACCCTTCATAATATCAATCTTGATATTTATGAAGGGGAGCGGGTTATTTTTGTTGGAGCCTCTGGTTGTGGCAAAAGTACACTGGCACATTGTTTGAATGGACTCAATCCATTCAGTTATGAAGGAACATCGGAAGGAAAACTGACGATTTGTGGTGTAGAAGCTGCAAAAGCAGGTATTTTTGAGTTGAGCCAGTATGTTGGCACTGTGCTACAGGATACCGATGGTCAGTTTATCGGAATGACGGTGTTAGAGGATGTTGCCTTTGCATTGGAAAATGAAAATGTACCGCAGGAGGAAATGCTTGTACGGGTACGGGAAGAAACGGATAAGGTCAGTCTGACGCATAAGTTAGAGGCGGCGCCTCATGCTTTATCAGGTGGACAGAAGCAGAGAGTGTCAATGGCAGGTGTCATGATTCATAAGAGTCCAATTCTGCTATTCGATGAACCATTGGCAAATCTGGATCCGGCAGCGGGCAAAGAGGCAATGGAACTGATTGATAAAATTCAGAAGGTTACAGGTACAACAGTTGTAATCATTGAACACCGTCTAGAAGACGCGCTTCATATGGGAGCGGACAGAATCATTCTGATGGAAGGTGGCAGAATTAAAAGGATTGCAACGCCATCAGAACTCTTTTGTAGCAATGAATTGGTGGAAGCTGGTATTAGAGAACCTCTTTATATTACAGCTTTAAAATATGCAGGCGTGTCATTAGATGGTATGAGCTTGCAAAGAATTCAGGAGCTTTCCCTTCGGGAAGAACAAAAAGAACTGGTACGTGAATGGTTTCGTAGAGAAGAACAGAAGCTAGTGCCAATTAAAAAACAGCCGATCCTAAAAGTAGAAAAGTTGAGTTTTGGATATACCGATGATAAAGAAAATCTGACGGATATCAATTTTGAGATTCAAGAAGGTGAAATGGTCAGCATCGTAGGTAAAAATGGTGCTGGTAAGAGTACACTTGCAAAATTGCTTTGTGGATTTGAAAAATGTAAAAAGGGCGCTATTTTCCTTCAAAATAAAAATTTAGTAGAAGATACCATCAAGGAACGCGCACAGTACATTGGATATGTAATGCAGAATCCAAATCAGATGATAAGTCAGCCAATGATTTTTGATGAGGTGGCAATGGGACTGAGGGTAAAAGGCGTTCCAGCAGAAGTAATAAAAGAGAGAGTAGAGAATGTATTAAAAATCTGTGGTTTATATGCGTTTAGAAACTGGCCAATACAGGCACTGAGTTATGGACAGAAAAAAAGAGTGACCATTGCTTCTATTCTGATTGAGGAACCAGATATTTTAATTTTGGATGAACCTACAGCAGGACAGGATTTTAGACATTATACAGAGATTATGGAGTTTTTAAAGGAACTCAATGAACGCGGCATTACCGTATTGATGATTACGCATGATATGCACTTGATGTTAGAATATACGCAGCGTACACTTGTATTTTCGGAAGGTAGAATGATTGCGGATACAACACCATCAGAGCTGTTTACAGACAAAGATTTAATCAGACGTGCCAGCCTCAAGGAAACGTCACTTTATGAAATTGCCGATATGTGTGGCATTGATGCAAAGCAGTATATCGAGACTTTTATACATTATGACAGGCAGGTAAGAGAATCATGAGTGAAGTACTTTCTTATATTGAAAAGGAATCTTTGATTCACAAGATGACAGGTACAACCAAGCTTGTATTTTTTTTGTTGTGGAGTATTGCTGCTATGATTACATATGATACGCGGTTGTTATTATCCATGTTTATAGCAGGACTTGCTTTTTTTAAAATTTCAAAGTTGACATGGCAGGATATTAAAATTGCAGTTATTTTTATGGCAGTTTTGATTTCGATTAATATGGCAGGCATTTTTGTACTGGCACCAGATCAGGGAACAGAACTTTATGGGACAAGACATGTACTGATGCATTTATTCTGGCGTTATGATGTGACAGCAGAACAGCTCTTTTATATGTTTAACTTTCTGTTGAAGTATCTGGCAGTGATTCCAATTGCGCTTATTTTTATTCTGGCAACGAATCCGAGTGAGTTTGCAGCCAGTCTGAACCAGGTTGGTGTCAGCTATAAGATTGGTTATGCTGTGGCAATTGCACTTCGTTACATTCCAGATATTCAAAGAGATTACAGAGAGATTTCACAAGCACAACAAGCAAGAGGAATCGATTTGAGTAAAAAGGCAAAGTTGTTTGAAAGACTTAAAAATGTGGCGGCAATCTTGTTTCCGCTTGTGCTGTCAAGCATTAATAGAATTGAAGTGATTTCAAATGCAATGGAACTTCGCGGTTTTGGTAAATATAAAAAGAGGACATGGATTGTTGTCAGACCATTTGCAAGAAGAGACTATATGGCGATGCTTAGCGCAGTGTTGATATTAGCATTGTCTATTACGTTGATTCTAGCAGGTGGAAGCAGATACTTTAATCCATTTGTATAATTAAAATAAGTGAGAAGGTTGCAAAATAACAGGCAACTTTATGGTGATGATAATACTTTCTTATCTGTTAGTTATGATATTTGTAATGTATCTTTGCTTTTGTTTTTGCAAAGGTACTCGTCAGAAAAATGTAAGTATTTCTATGTACCTGCTTTTGATGGTTTTTATTGCAACCGTCTCGCAAAAC
>JAFUQM010000080.1 GCA_017472325.1 Lachnospiraceae bacterium | reverse complement strand
GAAAACGCACAAAACGGTTAAAAGTCGCGCCTGTTACATATGCTGCGATTTTCTGTAAGACGAGTTTTGCGAGACGGTTGCAATAAAAACCATCAAAAGCAGGTGCATAGAAATACTTACGTTTTTCTGACGAGTCCTCTTGGAAAATAAAAGCAAAGATACATTGCAAATATCAAAATTAGCAGATAAGAAAGTTTTATCATACACCATAAAGATGCCAGCTATTTTGCATTGCGTGTGTTTACTGCTTCCTTTAGTAATGCATAGAAGGTAGAGACTAGCGGAATAAAAATGAGCATTCCCACAACACCCATAAGGCTACCACCAACACTCACTGCTACAAGCACCCATATAGAAGGAAGCCCAACCGAATTACCTACAACACGTGGATAAATCAGATTACCTTCTATCTGTTGTAAAATCAAAAATAGAACCAAAAACCAAAGTGCTTTCACCGGATTGTCAATCATAATGAGGAACATCCCCACACCACATCCAATAAATGCGCCAACAATCGGAATTAGAGACGTAACCATAATCAAAACGCCAACAAGCAAGGCATATGGAAATCCAAAAATCCCCATAACTATAATAAACATCATTCCAAGAATAACTGCTTCCAGACACTGTCCTGTAATAAAACTATTAAAGTTGTGATTTAAAATTGCAAGCACTTTTTTCGTTTTTTCATATGTTTTCTGTAGCAGAAATGCTTTTAATGTTCTATCAGCCTGATTGACAAGCTTTTCTTTACCACTCAGCAGATACAGCGCAAATACGAATGCAATAAATACATTAGCCACACCGCCAATGATACTGCCTGCTACACTCACAGTAGAAACAACCACATTACCAACACCATTTTTGAGGAAACGTCCTACTGTCGAAAGAATACTACTCCAGTTAATCTCTATGTTTTCCAGTTCCTGTAGCTTCGCTAATAACTGCGGATTCTCCGCAAAAGTTTTCTCTGCTACTGCCAAAACACGGTTTACAAACGCAGGAATACGATTGCCAAGTTCCTTAAATGTCTCCCGCAACTGCGGCACTACGATAAGCACTACAAATGTCAGCACCAACACGACCGCAAGCAATGTCAACAGTATACTAACTGGTCTTTTTAGATTATTCATATATTTTTTTTGGCTCTTTCCAAAACATTTATTTTCTATAAAACGCATAGGGATATTTAAAATAAATGCCATTACACCACCAATAATGAATGGTTTTAAAATATCAATTACAGTAAAAACAACCCCCGTTGCTTCTTCAATGTGAATTACCACAAGGCAAAGCAACGCCGCAAAAACAAGCAATTGACATATCTTTTTCATATTATTTTTATTTAAGTCCATCAATATCCTCCACAAGACGTTTTACATTCTCTTCTGTCGTTGCCCAACTGGTACAGAAACGCACTGCACTATGGGTATCATCTATTTTTGCCTGATAGCAGTATCCATACTTATCTGAAAGTATTTTCAAGTGTTCATCTGGCATAATTGGAAATATCTGATTTGTCGTATTCTCTACCAGATATGAATATCCTTTTCTATTCAATGCGGCACGAATCTCATCTGCTAACTTATTCGCATGTTGTGCAATTGTAAAATAAAGATCATTTTCAAAAAGTGTGGAGAACTGGATTCCCAACAATCTTCCTTTGGCGAGCATACCACCTTTCTGTTTGATAAAGTAGCGGAAATCCTTCTGCAAATCTTTATTGCGAATTACCACTGCTTCTCCAAACAAGGCTCCTACTTTCGTACCACCGATATAAAATACATCACAGCATCTTGCAATATCTGCCATAGTCAAGTCGTTACCCTCTGCTGTCAGTCCATAGCCAAGTCTTGCTCCATCCATAAATAAATAGAGACCATATGTATGACACACTTTCGCAAGTTCTTCTAGTTCTTCCTTATAATATATTGTTCCAAGTTCTGTTGGGTTAGAAATATACACCATTTTGGGCTGCACGGTATGTTCTTTATCACTATCTCCCTGGTGTAGTTCGTATAACTGTTTAATCTGCTCTGCACGGATTTTACCATCGTCGCTTGGAAGCGCCAACACTTTATGTCCCATCGCTTCTACAGCACCCGTTTCATGGACATTGATATGCCCTGACACTGCTGAAATGACCCCTTGGTAAGAACGAAGTGCCGCATCAATTACTGTGGCATTGGTCTGTGTCCCACCTACCAGAAAATGTACATCAAGTGCATTATTTTCACATTTCTGACATATCATATCCGCTGCCTGTTTGCAATAATCATCCATCCCATAGCCAACAGTCTGCTCCATATTGGTCTCTGAAAGTTTTTCTATAATAGAAGGATGACATCCTTCATTATAATCACATTGAAATAAAATCATTTTCTCTTTACTACCTCCACTAAATACTCCCACACTCTTTGGGTCGAAGAAATACTCAACACTTCTTTGGGTGTATGAATATCTTTCATATCCGGTCCAAAGGATACACAATCCAAATTATCTATTTTCTCTGATAAGATACCACACTCCATACCGGCATGCACTGTCTGCACTTCTGGTTTCTTACCATACATAGCTTCATAAATCTCTACCATCACCTGTAACAGGGCAGAATCTTTCCTAAATTCCCACGCCGGATAATCACCAGAAAGCGCAAGACTTCCACCAAATGTTTCTGTCAACGCAGACAAACGACTTACCAACCACTTTTTCTCTGATGTCACAGAGCTTCTAACGGAATAGTCCAGAATCATCTCCGCTTCCTGCATAGATAAAATACCAAGATTTAAAGAGGTCTGTACAAGTCCTGGAATGTCGGCGTTCATTGCCTGCACACCATTCGGTGCCATAAAGAGCATACGCACAGCCTTTTCCTTCGTTTCTTTTGTTAGTACCTGATACGTTTCTACAACCATTTTGTCATATTCTATGCGCACACCTGGATCTTTTGTCTGAAGTTCCTTTTGCAACACAGCTTCATATTCCATTGCAAATGCTTCAAACGCCTCTGCATCCTTTTCTTCTATGACAATCATTGCACTTGTATTGGCGGGAACCGCATTATCCGCAACTCCACCAGCAATATCCAAAATGTCATAGGAAATTCTATCCAACAGACAATACAGCATTCTTCCCATCAGGCAATTGGAATTGCCTCTTTCTTTATGGATTTCTATTCCAGAATGTCCACCTTGCAATCCAGTAATGGTTACTTTATATGCCAATCCCGTTTTTGCACATCTACGTAATGGTAACTTACATGCTGCTCTCACACCACCAGCACAGCCCGTTAAAAGAATTCCTTCTTCCTCAGAGTCAATATTTAACATTCTTTTTGCCTGCAGCATAGATAAGTCGATTGCAGAAGCACCTTCCATACCAGTCTCCTCATCTACTGTCAATACCACTTCCAGTCGAGGATGCGAAATGCTATCATCATCTAACAATGCAAGCGCATATGCTACTGCAATTCCATCATCACCACCCAGACTTGTACCCTCGGCGGATATCAAATCACCATCTATGCGCAATTGTAAACCTTCTTTGGCCATGTCAATCTGACAATCTGCTTCTTTTACTGCTACCATGTCCATATGTCCCTGAATCATGAGTGCCGGTACATTTTCATATCCTACGGATGCTTCTTTGATGATAATAACATTTTTTACCTCATCCTGAATATATTCAAAACCTCTTTCCTTCGCAAAATCTACTAAATAATTGCTTATCTGCTCTACATTACCAGAACCATGCGGAATCCCACACAACTGTTCAAAAAAATAGAATACTTTCTGTGGTTTTAAATGTTCTAAAACTGCCATATTGCCACTTCCTTTACTTTATTTGTATATAACAACGAGCCACACGCTACGCGAGTGGCTCTCCTGCTAAAACTCCCCGAGTAGGGTTCGAACCTACGACCCTTCGGTTAACAGCCGAATGCTCTACCGCTGAGCTATCGAGGAATATCTATAGATTATTATATGCACCAGTATTGCCAATGTCAACAATATTTATGCAAAAATAGAGTCAAAAAAATCTCCGCCAGTTCTTCTGGCAGAGATTCTCATACATCATCAATATCTAATGACTGCTTCCGCAATTTGGCAAAGTAAGAACTATGCAATCTTACTTTTTGCTAACTCAACTAATGTAGCAAAGCCTTCTGCATCATTTACAGCCATTTCAGCTAACATTTTTCTGTTAACTTCAACTTCTGCTAATTTTAAACCATACATAAATTTGCTGTATGATAAACCATTTAATCTTGCAGCCGCATTAATACGAGCAATCCATAACTGTCTGAACTGACGTTTTCTTTCTTTTCTACCTGCGTAGGAAGATGTTAATGCACGCATTACAGACTGTTTTGCTACTCTATACTGTTTTGATCTTGCTCCTCTGTAACCTTTTGCAAGTTTTAATACTCTATTGTGTTTTTTCTTTGCGTTTAAACCGCCTTTAATTCTTGCCATTGTCCATTCTCCTCCTTACGACTTATAAATATGGTAAAATCTTCTTCATATTCTTTACGTTTGTTGCATCTGTGATAACAGCTTTTCTAAGATTTCTCTTAGTTTTTGTTGTTTTCTTTGTTAAAATATGCTGTTTGTAAGCTTTATTTCTTTTTAATTTTCCTGTTCCTGTAACTTTAAAACGTTTTGCTGCTGATTTGTTTGTTTTAATTTTTGGCATATCTATATCCTCCTATGAATCTTAGTGTGTACTCTATTTTAACTGTAACTTAGCGTTTCTCAGTTAAAAACATTGTCATACTTCTTCCTTCTACTTTAGGTGCTTTCTCTATCACTGCAACATCTGACAGATTTTCAGCGAAATCATCTAAAATATGTTTGCTGTTTGCCATATGCGCCATTTCACGACCACGGAAACGAAGTGTAATTTTTACTTTGTCTCCTTTCGCAATGAACTTTCTTGCGGCATTCATCTTCGTGTTTAAATCGTTTGTATCAATGTTTGGTGATAAACGAATCTCTTTCACTTCGATGGTTTTCTGTTTCTTTTTTGCTTCTTTTTCTTTTCTAGTCTGTTCATATTTGAACTTACCATAATCCACAATTTTACAAACAGGCGGTTTTGCTGTTGGAGCAATTTTTACTAAGTCAAGTCCTGCTTCTTCTGCTAATTTCAAAGCATCCTTTGCAGACATAACTCCTAACTGCTCTCCCTCTTCGCCTATGAGACGAATCTCTTTGTCTCGAATCTGTTCATTAATCATTAAATCGCTAATAGTTTTGCACCTCCATAAGAAAATAACAACGGACGCTACGCTTTACGAGTCATCCTTACGTTAAAAAAAGTGGATAGCATAACTATCCACTACATATCCTCATTCACAGCACAGTTCACGATATATAAACTCTGTGCAGGTGTCAGAAATATGAACGCCTATAAGCCTTTGCCATAGGGTGAGAGTGGATACTCTGCTTGTTTGTTCTTTACACGCTTGTATAGATTACCATACTGGTCATCATATGTCAACCCCCAAAATAAAACATTTTGAGGGTTGTGTAAAAACTATTACATCATGCCGCCCATACCGCCGCCTGCTGGCATAGCTGGCATATCTTCCTTGATGTTTGCAACAACAGATTCTGTTGTCAGTAATGTAGAAGCTACACTTGTTGCATTCTGTAATGCGCTTCTTGTTACTTTTGCAGGATCAAGAATACCTGTTGCAACCATATCTACATATTCTTCTTTTAATGCATCAAAGCCGATACCTGGTGCAGATTCTCTTACTTTATTGATGATAACAGAGCCTTCCAGACCAGCATTGGCTGCAATATGGAATAATGGAGCTTCTAATGCTTTTAATACAATATTAGCACCTGTTTTCTCATCCCCTGATAAAGTCTCTGCTAATTTAGCAACTTCCTTAGATGCATGAATATAAGCAGAACCACCACCAGAAATAATACCTTCTTCAACTGCTGCTCTTGTTGCTGCAAGTGCATCTTCAAGGCGAAGCTTAGATTCTTTCATTTCTGTTTCTGTAGCCGCACCTACACGGATTACTGCAACGCCACCTGCTAATTTTGCAAGTCTTTCCTGTAATTTTTCTTTATCAAATTCAGATGTTGTTTCCTCAATCTGTTTCTTAATCTGTGCAATTCTTGCTTCAATGGCAGCTTTATCGCCTTCACCATCAACGATAACTGTATTTTCTTTCTGTACTTTTACAGATTTTGCACGACCAAGCTGTGCCATTGTTGTCTCTTTTAAGTCAAGACCTAATTCTTCGCTGATTACCTGACCACCTGTAAGAATTGCAATATCTTCTAACATCGCTTTTCTTCTATCGCCGTATCCAGGCGCTTTTACTGCTACTACATTGAATGTTCCACGCAATTTGTTCACGATTAATG
>JAFUQM010000079.1 GCA_017472325.1 Lachnospiraceae bacterium | reverse complement strand
CCTGAATAAAACAAGGAGATATGGTCAAAATATATAAATAACAACAGAGCGCCATATGCTAAAATAACCAAACTTTTTTCAGACTGGGAAAAAGCATTAGAAAAGGATTTCTAATTTTGTTATACTTATATTACTAAGTGTTTTCTACATAGACAGGCTAGAAAGGAGATAGTGTGGCATGTTTGACAAGGGACAATTGATTATTTATGGCAGTAATGGAGTGTGTGAAGTGACAGATATTACCAAAATGTCATTTAAGGGAACGAATGAGAGCAAGCTGTACTATGTATTACAGCCATACTACCAGAAGACAGGTAAGATTTTTACCCCTGTAGATAACGAAAAAGTAATTATGCGTCAGCTTATTTCAGCAGAGGAAGCAAAGGCGCTGATTGACGATATTCCAAACATTGAAAGTTTGTGGGTTGCAAATGATAAACAGAGAGAAGAAACATACAAAGAATGTATTAAGAGTCATGAATGCAAAGAATATATTAAAATCATCAAAACGCTTTATTTGAGAAAGCAGGAACGGATTGCACAGGGTAAGAAGATTACGGCAACCGATGAACGCTATTTTAAACAGGCGGAAGATAATCTGTATTCCGAACTTGCGATTCCTTTAGGAATTCCAAAGGAGGAAATGGGAGATTATATTACAAAGAGAATGGAAGAACTGCAGGAGCAATAAAAAGAGAATATACGGTTATTGGTTATGTGCAAAGTGCATAATTACTAGGTAAGGGATAAATCGGAGTTGTATCAAGCGTTAGATGATAAATCTAATTGTTTGAGAACCGTTCAGATTTGTCCCGTATTTTATTTTTGTGCGAATGATACTTGTGAACTTTTTACTTTGCTAGAACAAATAAGTACGTAGATACAGCAAATTTTAACTAACCCTACTGAAATGAGAAATAGGTCAAAAAGTAGGGTTAAATTGGCAGACACGCCCCTACAAAAGAAAGAAAAAGAGAAAAAAGTAGGGTTAAATTGGGAGGCATGCTCATAATGAAAGTAAGATCATATAGAAAAAAGTTCTTAATTATTTGTGAAAAAAGAGTTGACAAAGGTAATTTTTTGTATTACTCTTTGTAAAGTAGTTAGATACATCTAACTGAAATGATACTAATTTTCAGTGATATGGCATAATATATAGGAGACGGATATGAATTTATTGGAAGCCAATATTGGAGAAGAATATATTATCAAAGATATCATAACAGATGATGAAGAATTGAATGCCTTTCTTTTTTCACTAGGGTGTTATAGCGGAGAGCCAATCACTGTTGTTTCCCGCAAGAAGGGCGGTTGCGTTGTTTCAGTAAAAGATGCTCGTTATAATATTGATAATGATTTAGCGTCAGCTATTTCAATATAGATAAAAAGTGGTGATTCAGAGTCACTATTTTTTATGACACATGGTTAGTTCTAGCTAACAATAGTTAGAGTTTGATAGTGAATAAAACAAGGAGGATGCATGATGAGAATTGCATTAACAGGTAATCCGAACAGTGGAAAGACCACAATGTACAATGCCCTGACAGGTAGAAATGAACGTGTAGGCAACTGGGCAGGTGTAACAGTAGAAAAGAAAGAAAGTCCAATAAAGAAAGCTTATTATGATGGAGTGGAGGAATTAATTGCAGTAGACTTACCAGGCGCGTATTCTATGTCCCCATTTACATCAGAAGAAAGCATCACAAGCGGTTACGTTAAAAATGAAAATCCAGATGTTATTATTAACATTGTGGATGCTACAAATCTTAGCCGTAGTTTATTCTTCACAACACAGTTATTAGAGCTTGGAATTCCAGTAGTTGTAGCTCTCAATAAGAGTGACGTGAACGAGAAGAAGAATACAGAGATTAATACAGAACTATTAGCAGAAAAATTAGGCTGTCCAGTTATTGAAACAGTTTCCACTTCTTCGGGTGACAATGGATTAAAAGAAGTGGTAAATAAAGCAGTTTCTTTACAGGGATTCGGACAGAAAGCTACATATGTACAAGGTGATATTAACTTACAAGACAAAGCTGCAGTTGAAGCAGCTGATAGAAAACGTTTTGATTTTGTAAATAAAATCGTAAGCGCAGTAGAAAAACGTAAAGTGCTTACAAAGGATTTTAACAAGCAGGATAAGATTGATAAAGTGCTGACGAATCCAATTATTGGTCTTGCAATTTTTGCTGTTGTAATGTACTTAGTATTCTACATTTCACAGTCAACAGTAGGAACATGGATTGCCGACTGGTTAGTTGGATGGATTGAAACATTCCAGGAATGGGTTGCTGGTTTGGTAGAAGGTGCAAATCCATTTTTACAGGCACTTTTAGTAGATGGTATTATCGGTGGTGTAGGTGCCGTTGTTGGTTTCCTTCCACTTGTAATGGTAATGTACTTCTTAATTGCTTTATTAGAAGACTGCGGTTATATGGCTCGTGCAACTGTTGTGCTTGACCCAATCTTTAAGAGAGTAGGTCTTTCTGGTAAATCTGTTATTCCAATGGTAATTGGTACAGGTTGTGCAATCCCAGGTATCATGGCATGCCGTACAATCCGTAATGAAAGAGAACGTAAAGCAACAGCTATGTTAACACCATTTATGCCATGTGGTGCAAAACTTCCAGTTATTGCATTATTTGCAGGTGCATTCTTTGCCGATGCAAAATGGGTAGGACCTCTGATGTACTTTGTAGGTATCCTCTTAATTTTCTTTGGGGCTTTATTAGTAAATAAACTGACAGGACATAAATTTAGAAAATCATTCTTTATCATTGAGCTTCCAGAATACAAGCTTCCAAGCTTAAAGAGAGCATGCAGTTCCATGTTGTCCCGTGGTAAAGCATATATCGTAAAAGCTGGTACAATCATCCTTGTATGTAATGCGGTAGTGCAGATTATGCAGACATTTAACTGGCAGTTACAGGTTGTAGAAGAAGGAATGGAAAATACCTCTATTCTGGCTACAATTGCAACTCCATTTGCAGTCCTTCTGATTCCGCTGGGATTTGGTGTATGGCAGTTGGCGGCAGCAGCAATCACAGGATTTATTGCAAAAGAAAACGTTGTAGGTACATTGGCAGTCGTTTATGGACTTACAAACTTTATCGATACAGAAGAATTGGCATTAGTTGGTGGAAGCAATGAAGTTGCATTGGCTATGGGCTTAACGAAAGTTGCAGCACTTGCTTATCTGATGTTTAACTTATTTACACCACCTTGCTTTGCTGCAATAGGTGCGATGAACTCAGAAATGCAGGATAAGAAGTGGCTGTGGGGCGGTATTGCATTACAGTTAGGAACAGGTTATGTGGTAGCATTCCTTGTATACCAGATTGGTACATTAATCACAGCAGGTACTCTTGGAAGCGGATTTGTTCCAGGTCTGATTGCAGTGCTAGCTATGGTAGCAATCGTAATTGTGTTAATTCAGAATACAAATAAGAAATTTAGTGCAGAATATAAGTTGAAATAAGCAAAACACGCTTAACAAAAGGAGTATTGGTATGACAGATTTGATTATTGTAGCAATTTTATTGATTATTATTGGTGCTGCAATCGTGTATATCGTGAAAGCAAAGAAAAGCGGTGCGAAGTGCATTGGGTGTCCATCTGGTGGTGAGTGTTCTGGCAAAAAAGGTGGAGTGTGTAATTGTGGATGTCATTCCGATACAAAAGAGGAAAGTTAGAGTCATTTGGTTATATATTCGGGGAATTTTCAAGAGGAGCTGTGTGCGAATTTCGTACACAGCTCCTCTTGGTCTAATAAGACGGCTCGTGAAACATGCCAGCGGTTGCTTACAATCAAAATTAGGTGCTAAGAAATACTTACATTTCGTGGTTTCCTGCCGATATAAATAATATAGCATAGCAAAAGGATTTGCATATATGGCTACACGGAGGTGCTTTTTATGAATATTTCGGCAAAGGATTTATCTTTTCATATGCGAGCGGCAGCAGTTCCCGGCAGAATGAGTGTATCTGAAGGTGAGGCTGGGCGGTATTTTGGTGAAAAACCAGCAATGGAAAAACAGAATGGTAAAGTGCAGGCACAGGATTCTTATGAACAGACACTCATTGACAATTTTAAAGAGGAAAATTCTTCTGTTAATAGACGTGTGAACCAAATATATTATAAGTTTTTAGGAGGAAAAGAATTAAGTGCGGCAGAATTGGACTTTTTAGCAGAGCATAATCCAGAATTGTATAAAGAAGTACAGGAAGTTATGATGGAACGCAAAGCATTGGAAATGCGCATGAAGTTAGCAAAGACCAAGATGGAAGTACAGGCAATTGCTACAAATGCGATGATGAATATCAAGGCTACAAAAGGGAGTGGAGAACAGGAAAAAGCACAGGCACCCAAAACAATGGCGCGTGTTAATCATATGTCAGATGCTTATAATGAATATACAGCAACTCTGGAATATAAGCATAAGGAAGATGCAGAGGACCAGGCAAAAGAACTGCGCGAAAAAATGCGTGACCTGGAGGCTGAAGGGGAACTTTTGACAGAGAATCTTACGCAGCTTGAGGAAGAAATGCATCCACTACAGGCGGATATGACAGAGCAGGAGAAGCGTCTTACAAAGCAAACACGGGAAGAGGAGGAACAGACAGCGCTTACGTCTAATATTACAGATACTTTACGGAATACGGCGGATCAGAACGCAAAGAAAGAGATAGAACAAGCAGATGTGGAGCAAGAACATCGGGAAGTTCCCTCATTTAAGTGGCAGCAGATGCAGTCAGAATATGCAAAATGGCAGCATAAAAGCAAAAGAGTGACAGAGTCTAAGCATAAAAACAGCTTCAAAGGTATATTAAGAGTTGAATGATTTGGCATATTCTGCGATATTTACGGGTCCAGCAAGTACTTCGCGTCCCATGATAAGCGTATAATCGAAGCGTGTTTCATAGGTCCATTTGACAAGAGAAAGTGCCATATGTTCAATTTCAATTGCAGTGATACATCTGGGATGCACACAACTTCCGGTATTGCAATACGGAATAGCACCGGGAAGCGGAAGGCTTGGGCGGTGTGTGTGACCAGCAATAAGAATACGCTGTTCTTGTTTGCACCACTGACTTAATCGTTTTTCTGTTTTCTTTTTCCAGGTATAATTTTTGGCAGCACTGGTTGGGTCAAGGAAGCCAATCCCTTCTAAATGTCGCCACACATAGCGGACAAGGAAACGGGAGAGTTTCCAAAAGGTAGAATTTAGCATATCTGCCTGGTGTCCATGCGTTAAATAAAGATTGGGACCACCGGTACAGTTTTCTAGAATGATACTTTCGGGAAATGAAATCTGGGGAAAAAGAGGTACATGACAATCCGTGCTGTCACAATAGTAGTGACAGCACTTTTTTGTACAAAAGACAGCATCTTTCTTACACATATCATGATTCCCATAAAGGGAATAAAAGCGGTTTTGGTCATAAAATCTGGACAGGAGCCAAAACGTATTACTGTGAATTTCGGTAATTTGAGAAAAACTACGGTTTTCCCAAAGCTCGTCACCGTCACCAAGTTCAATATAACAAAATCCTTTTTTGAAATAATAGTCGAGAGCAGCAAAATATAGATTTTGATTTTTTAAGAAGTTATCATTGTTGGTGCCATTACCACGATGACAGTCACTAAGAAGCACATATTTAGTGCATGGACTGAGTGGAAGACGTAGTGCATTCTCAAAGGCATTGGTAATCCGTTTGTAATATCCCATATAGATTCCTTCTTTGCAATTAATGTGTAAAACGTTTTTGATATTTTTTATATTTTCTGATACGAAAGCATTTGCGGAAGATGCGAGGTATTTGCATTTCCAATAAAAGCATACGGTCAAGTGTTGTAGCAAAGGGTTTGGTAAACCAGAGAAAAAGTTTGCATAATAGTTTGTTCCAACGTTGTGCAAGCCAAATGCGGATACGCCTGCAAAATCGTATGAAAGGACCACCCCAGGAAGGGGAAAAATGTGGCTTATCAAATGTAAATGAAACATGCAGACCACATATGTGTATATCACTTATGGAGTAATCAGCATCTAACATTCCTTGTAAAAAGGCGTGTTGCATGGAAATATTAGGAAATGCAATGCCGATTTGCATGGTGAGGGAAGCAGGAGAAGAAAAGATGCCTGTATCAAATGCTGTCAGCCACCAATGTTTTTGCTTGATAGAAACAATTGATTCATCCAACCGTCTTAGTGTAAAAGAAAAGGGAAGCATAGATTCATCCGTGGCACACTGAAACAATGTGGAAGAAAGGTTCTCTTTTTCTATGATGCCATCTGCGTAATAGATACCGATTTCGGCACCGGTATTGATGCCGTACTGTCCTTTCCAAAATTCAATCAGCCATGTTTTGTTATCATAGTAAAAGTAAATCGGCTCACAGTCGAAAATCATCTGAAATCGCCATGCAAGTTTGTCAAATAGCATATGATATCCAAATTCTCTCTGCCAGGCATCCAAAGTAGAAGTAAAAATATCAGCACCACATACATAAGAGAAACCAAGTGGAACGCTGATGTCATTTATTCTGGCAGCTTTATCATACGTACTCATGCGGCTGATCTGGTGAATGATACGCTTTCTTTTATAATATCCCCATATGATAAAGCAGGATATGAGCAAAATGATACCAGTTAGCAGCACAAGCGGAAGATAGGTTCGATAAGGGAAAAAAGATTCCATAAAGTTCGATACTCCTTTGGCTGTTGTCATCATGTGTAAAATATTATATTCAAAGTTTCTGTGAATGTTATAGACAATTTTACAAGTATGATGTAATATAAAAATAGGTAATTAGGGGAATTAGTAGACGAAACAGGGGAAAACATGAGTCGACAGCTATAAGAGGGTGTGAGTCTATGAGGGATAAAATAACGGGATTACCAATATTTGAAGAATTTGAAGAACAAATTAAAGAAGCAATGCAGCTTGTTGCTCAGAAGAAAACGGATAAGGAAATTGTAGTTGTAGCAACAGACTTCAGTAATTTTAAATATTTGAATAGAATTTATGGATTTGATGCAGGCGATGTTGTTTTAAGGGAATTTGCCCAGACTATATATACAGACAGTCTGGCGTGTATCTGTGCATGCAGAATGTATTCTGACCATGTGGTAGGGGTATATTGGTGTGAGGATAGAACGCAGTTCATTGAGTCAGTGAATCAAGTGAACAGACAATTTGCAGCAGATAGGAAGAAATATTTTCCGTTGATTTCTATGCATCTGAATACAGGTATTTATTTTATAGAAGATATGGAAGAAGAGTTATCTGTTGCCATAGATAAAGCGAATATTGCCAGAAAGAGCATGAAGGGTAATTACAGTATAAATTATGTCGTGTTCACGCAAGAGCTTAACACCAAAAATGAAGAAGATGCGTTTGTGATTCCGATTTTTGAGGAAGCACTGGAAGATAATAGAATTTTGGTGTTATTACAACCAAAGATTTGCGTAGATACCCAGAAGATTATTGGTGCAGAAGCGCTGAGCCGAATTCTTGATAAGGACGGCAATATTCTTTCACCGGCAACTTTTATTCCGATTTTGGAGAAGTCAGGTCGTATTATTGATTTGGATCAGTATGTGACGAAAGCAGTATATCGCGTGATTGAACAGTGGCAGGAAGAAGGACGAGAACTCGTACCAATTTCCATTAACTTATCCAGAAATCATTTCTTTAAGGAAGATGTTGTAGAAACAATTATTGAAGAATTTGAAAAACACAATATTGATAAACGTCTCATTGAATTTGAAATTACAGAATCGGTATTTTTTGAACAGGCAGATATACTGATTCGCAAGATTGAAAAGCTAAGAGAATACGGTTTTACGATTAGTGTAGATGATTTTGGAGCAGGCTATTCTTCCTTGAATCTGATTAGTATTCTTCCTGTAGATATTATCAAGTTAGATAGAGGATTTGTTCAGAACAGTTTACAGACATCAAAGGGAAAGAATATTGTCAAGGGATTGATAGAGATTTTGAATACTGTAGAGTTACAGATTGTGTGTGAAGGTGTAGAGACAAGAGAAGAAGAGAAGATTATACGTGAATATGGTTGTAAGCATGTGCAAGGATTTTTGCATGACAGACCGATTCCAATACCGCTCTTCCAAGAGAAATACTTGCCTGTTGCACAGTAATAAGTAATCAAAGATTTTGTATCATCACATATAAAAGGGATGTTTTGTATTTACACTTGTACCGATGCAAATAAAAGCAAAGATACATTGTACATACAAAACATCCCTTTTGCGTCAAAATGGAATTAAAAGTGAAGGCGTCTGCGCACAGCATTGCGCAGGCGTTTTTTGGATAACATTGTAATCAGCGTAATGACGATGATGATACAAATTGTCAGTACAATCGCAGACCATGTCAGATATGCATTCCCGGATAGGTGCATATTGATAAATAGTTCGATACCGGTACATAAAATAGCTAATTCAGCAAAACTGATGGTTGCTGTAAATAAAAACGACGCCCTAAACTTTCTTAACAGCAATGCCATACACTCTGCTAAAAACGTCAGTAACATGATAATCGGCATGGCAATGTGAAAATACCAGCTATTATTTGTTGTAAGGCCGGTAATCATAAATAGATAAATTGCAAGGACAATACCATCAAATAAAATAGAAACATAAATAGGCAATTTTGTATAAATAACAAGTGGAATCATAAATACCCAGATAACAACACAGGCACCAATGATGACAAGTGACCAAAGGCTTTCGTTGTATACAAGGAGATTGAGAAGTCCACAAGTAATTGCCGTAGAGAGTAGGACCACGCTTAATAAAATGGCGAGGTCTTTTCTTTTGACAACTTCTACCTGTCCCTTCTCCTTTGGAAATGGCGGAACAGACTGTGTGAGTGAAAGTTGTTTGGGATTTAACACAGGGGTATTACAAAGCGGACAGCTTGTATGGGATGCTTCCAATTCTACGCCGCAATTTACGCAGTATGACATAGCGTTTTCCTCCTAATCTCGATTACTTGCTATTTTGACAGGAATTCCATCCTGTACCAGTTTTCTGAAAAACAGACGCTCTACGTCGGCTTCTATAATGCTGCTGGCAAAGTTGATTGTTAATATATCTTCAAATGTGATGATGGCACAGTTAGTACGTTTTGAAAAAGGTTGTCCCATATAAATATCAAATCGTTCGATGTAGGGTTTCATATCTTCTGGCACTTTGCAAAGTCCCATATTGGTTAATCCGGCGGAAGAATTTCTATCCTGAACTGCCGCATAGAATTTGCGCACTACAAAGTCTTTGATAAAGAGTGGAACAACACGGATAAAAGAGTTTCGTTGGGTAGCAGCATTGGTTGTAATGTCGCCGCGCAAAAATTTTTCGTTAATGTAATAACGCATATAGTTATGCACCTGGGTAATAATTTCTTCAAAGGTATAAGTGCCGAGGCGTGGGTCAATACAAGGGTATACCATTGTGATAAAATTACGGAGTGTAATAGATGGAAAAAAGTTCCGCAAGTTTACCGGCATTGCAATTTTAATCGGAAGGGGCTTGAGATGCCATTCCTGTTCCTGCTTTTGCATTAAGGCATACAGCAATACGGCATTCAAGTATTCTGTAACTGTGACCCCGTATTTTCCGGCTACTTCTTTTGTTTTTGAAGCAGACAGAGTACCGTTAATGATATTGAGCGTATAAAAAGGCTCTTTGGTTCCTCTGATTCGGTATGATTTTTCGCATCGCCTTGGTGGATGAACTTTTGCGTTGGCATAACGCATATATGCATCTTCTAGCTCTTCGGCAGACGGTTCGCTGTCAATATCAAGCACAAAGTATTCATTGCTGATGGCTGCGCCGAGCAGTCTTAAATAAGTTGCAGTGATGGTCTGCAGAACACACATACCACCAGTGCCATCTCCGAGACAGTGGTGTGCTTCAAACGAAATTCTTTTTTCATAATAATATATTCTGATAAGATAATGATTGTTTGCTTTAAAAGGCATCGGCATGCAGGGATTTTTGATATCTGGTGTCACGAATGGACCAGGACGGTTATTGGGTTCCAGATAACGCCAGAACAGACCATTACGCATGGCGACTTTATAGGTTGGAAAGCGTTTCAGTGTCATATCGACAGCCTTTTGTAAAATGTCTGGGTTGATTTTTTCTTTGAGTGTAACCGAAATACGATATACGGAAGAAAAATCACGCCTTTGTAAGGTTGGATATACAATGGCGGACAAATCCAGCTTATACCAGTCTTTTCTTGTGGATTTTTCTGGTATTGATTTCTTTTTCTGTGTCATGTGGTATCCTTTCTGAACGTTTCAGTCTTAGGGTTATCTTTTGAAATGCTTTCCTATTTTACTGTACCATATCAAAAGAGTCCTTGACAAGGAAATATACGGAGGATAAAGTCTTTATTATAAAATATAACCAGAATTTATTTCTGTTAACTGTAAATACTAGTTGTAGAAAAAAATTTGAAACGGGGAGGATGTTATGAAGTACATATTTCAGATAGGAATCATTGCGGGAATTAGCTTTGTTGCAGAGTTATTGTATATTTTCCTGCCGCTTCCAGTTCCAGCAAGTGTGTATGGACTCATAATTTTGTTTATACTACTGTGTATGAAAGTTATCAAATTAGAACAGATAGAGGATGTTGCCGATTTTATGCTGGCGATTATGCCAATTTTGTTTATAGAGCCATCGGTAGGGCTGATGACTTCGTTTGAGGCAATCAAAGGGCAGGCTGTTGTGCTTGTTTTGATGTGCATTCTCTCTACGGTTGTAGTAACGACGGTTACTGGTTTGGTAGCGCAGACGATTATTCGCATTAGAAACCGGAAGGATGAGATGACTGTGGGAGGTAAAGAGCATGAATGAGATATTACAAGATTCTCTTTATTTTGGTGTGGCAATTAGCTTATTTACGTATTGGATTGGCTGGAAGATACAACAGAAATGGAAAAAACCAATCTTAAATCCTCTTTTAATTTCTATGATTTTAGTCATTGTTGTTTTATCGGTGTTTCATATTGAGTATGAGACATATCAGTATGGAGCAAAATATATTACGTACTTTCTAACACCAGCAACGATTTGTCTGGCAGTGCCGTTGTATCGTCAGATACAGAAACTAAAAGAAAATGTCGTGGCCGTTATTGTTAGTATTTTTTGTGGATGCTTGGCGCATGTACTTATCCTGGTAGGGATAGCGACCATATTTGATGTCAGTGATGTATTGACATTTTCACTCCTTCCAAAGAGTGTAACAACAGCCATTGCGCTAGGGGTAACGGAGGAAATTGGGGGAATTGCGGCAGTAACAGTAGTTGGTGTCAGTATTGCAGGTCTGATGGGAGCAATTGTAGGACCGAGCATTTTAAAAATAGTTCGTATTACAGAGCCTGTAGCACAAGGACTTGCCATTGGCTCAGCATCGCATGCGGTTGGAACATCCAAAGCGGTAGAGCTTGGAGAAGTACAGGCGGCAATGAGCTCACTGTCTATTGTTGTGACTGGTATTTTGACAGTGGTAATTGTCCCAATTGTTGTGGGCTTTTACTAGAAGCATATCGTGTGGTTTTGCTAATTTTTTCAAAAAATAAAAAGGATTTCAAAAAAACGCGCAGAATATTAAAGTTAGGTGCGTTTTTTTGTTATAGAAAGAAATGCTCCAAATGTAACACATAACTTTGCATAGGTGCGTGTCTGACACGCAGATAGGAGCCTGCATGTTTATTCGTGAACATTTAGAACAACTAGAAAAGCAGTATTTAAGTCCATACGCAACTTTAAGTATGAATTCTAAAGGGCGTTTAAAAGAAGAGGAACAGTGTGATATCAGACCTGTTTTTCAAAGGGACAGAGATAGAATACTGCATAGTAAATCATTTCGCCGGCTAAAAGATAAAACACAAGTATTTTTAACACCGGAGGGCGATCATTACAGAACAAGACTGACGCATACATTGGAAGTGTCGCAAAATGCAAGAACCATTGCAAAGGCACTCAGATTAAACGAAGATTTGGTGGAGGCAATCGCACTTGGTCATGACCTGGGGCATACACCATTTGGTCATGCAGGAGAGAGGGCACTTGACAGAATTTGCCCATATGGGTTTAAACACAGTGAACAAAGTGTCAGAACCGTAGATTTGTTGGAAAAGGATGGACAGGGATTAAACCTGACGTATGAGGTGAGAGATGGCATTCGCAATCATCAGACAGAAGGAATGCCAGAAACATTAGAAGGTAAGATTGTGCGATTTTCTGATAAAATTGCGTATATTCACCATGACATGGATGATGCTATCAGGGGTAATATATTAAAAGAATCCGATGTTCCTAAGGAAATCGGAGATGTGATTGGATATACAACAGGAGAACGTCTAGATCATTTTATTCATGATCTTGTGACAACAAGCTATGGCAAAGATGATATTATGATGTCAGAGCCTGTTGCAAAAGCAATGAAGGATTTACGTAGTTTTATGTTTGAAAGAGTCTATATGAATCCAGAGGCGAAAAGTGAAGAAGCCAAAGCGGAAATGCTTATGGAGACATTGTATACTTACTATATGAAGCATGTAGATGTCTTGCCAAAGGATTTTCTACGGCTGATGGAGCAGGGTGAACCAAAAGAAAGAATTGTATGTGACTACATAGGAGCAATGACAGATCGGTTTGCCATTGCCAAATATGAAGAAATCTACATACCAAAATCATGGCATGGATGATAATACCAGGGAGGAACTATGCGTTACCCGGAAGAAGTAATAGAAGAAGTCAGAATGAAAAATGATATAGTGGACGTTGTGTCGGGGTATGTGCGCATGCAGAAAAAGGGAAGCAGCTATTTTGGACTTTGCCCTTTTCATAATGAAAAATCCCCCTCATTTTCTGTAACCCCATCCAAACAGATGTATTACTGTTTTGGTTGTGGAGCAGGAGGTAATGTATTTACCTTTATTATGAATTATGAAAACTATACGTTTGGAGAAGCTATCAAGATGCTTGCTGATAGGGTAGGTGTGGATCTGCCTGAAATGGAATATTCCGAAGAACAGAAGAAGGCTGAGAATAAACGAAGCCGTATGTTAGAGATTAACAAGGAGGCAGCTAAGTTTTTTTATTATCAGCTTCGCAGCAATCAGGGAGACATCGGAAAGAAATATTTGCAGAAGCGTGAACTGAGTGAGGAAACCATTCACAAATTTGGACTAGGATATGCAGGCAAATACAACAATGGATTGACGCAATATTTAAAGCAAAAAGGATACTCGCAGGAACTGATAAAAGAGGCAGGACTTGCAAATGTAGACGAAAAGCGCGGTATGTATGATAAGTTTTTTAATCGCGTGATTTTTCCGATACAAGACATCAATCATCGCGTTATTGGATTTGGTGGTCGTGTGATGGGAGATGGACAACCCAAATATCTCAATTCACCAGAGACAATGATATTTGATAAAAGCCGTAATCTGTACGGACTCAATTTTGCGAGGACGGCACGGAAAAATAATATTATTCTGTGTGAAGGGTATATGGACGTCATTGCAATGCATCAGGCAGGGTTTACGCAGGCTGTTGCTTCACTGGGAACGGCGTTTACATCGGGACAGGCAAATCTTCTTAGGCGCTATACAGAAGAAGTATTACTTGCATATGACAGTGACGGTGCCGGTACGAATGCAGCCCTTCGCGCAATTGGTATTTTAAAAGAAGCAGGACTTACGGGCAAGGTAATATCGCTTGTCCCGCATAAGGATCCGGATGAATTTATAAAAAAACTGGGAGCAGAAGCATTCCAGGAAAGAATAGATAACGCAGAGAACAGTTTCTTTTTTGAGATACGTGTTCTGGAGAAAAATTATGATTTAAAAGACCCTGAAAGTAAGACGAAGTTTCATCGGGAAATAGCCAAGAAGCTATGCAATTTTTCGGAAGAAGTGGAACGTGAGAATTACATCGAGGCAATTGCGGACAAGTATCATATTGGATTTGAGAATCTACGGAAAATGGTACTATCCTATGCATCTAAAACAGGTTTAGTAAAGGAGGCAGTCAGACCTAAATCAGGCATACAGCCTTCTAAAAATACGCCGGAAGAGGCAGCTAAAAAGTCGCAGAGAGTGTTGCTTACATGGTTGACAGATGAGCCACAGTTATATGTGAAAATAAAAAAATATATTTCGCCGCAGGATTTTACAGACAAGTTATATGAGAAGATTGCCACAATTCTGTTTGAACAGTTAGAAGCGGGCAATATGAATCCAGCAGGGATTATCAGCCAGTTTGCTGATGAAGAAGAGCAACGGGAAGCTGCTTCTGTGTTTAATACGAAGTTAGAAGAACTTGAGACGAAGCAGGAGCGGGAAAAAGCATTCCATGACATTATCTTAGGGGTGAAGCGGTGTAGCTATGAATATTATTCAGCCCACTTAGATGCTGATGTGAATGCGCTTACCAAAGTAATCGAAGGCAAGCGAGCCTTAGAAGAACTGAAGAATACGTATATTTCTCTAGATTAGGGATAAAATAACGAATAAAGGATGGACCAAAAAATGGACGAAAACACACAAGCAAAGTTTGACGAGAAGTTAAAAGAGTTATTAGCAGTTGCAAAAAAGAAGAAAAACGTTTTAGAGTATCAGGAAATCAGCGATTTCTTTTCTGATTTGTCTTTAGAAGAAGAACAGTTTGACAAAATTTTAGAGACATTAGAACAGAATAATATCGATATTTTGCGTATCAGTGATGATGATCTGGATGAGGAAGAAATCGTATTGACAGAAGAAGATGAAGTTGATGTGGAAAATATTGACTTATCTGTGCCAGATGGTGTCAGCATTGAGGATCCTGTCAGAATGTATTTGAAAGAAATTGGTAAAGTGCCTCTTTTAAGTGCTGAGGAAGAAATTGAACTTGCTAAAAGATTAGAAGTTGGTGACCAGGAAGCAAAAAAACGTCTTGCAGAGGCAAACTTACGACTCGTTGTCAGCATAGCAAAAAGATATGTAGGCCGCGGTATGCTTTTCCTTGACTTGATTCAAGAAGGTAATCTCGGTCTGATTAAAGCTGTTGAAAAATTTGACTATAGAAAAGGATTCAAGTTCTCTACGTATGCGACATGGTGGATTCGTCAGGCAATTACAAGAGCCATTGCCGATCAGGCACGTACTATCCGTATTCCGGTTCATATGGTAGAAACAATCAACAAATTAATTCGTGTCAGCAGACAGTTATTACAGGAACTGGGCAGAGAGCCGCTTCCAGAAGAAATTGCAGAAGAGATGAACATGCCTGTTGACAGAGTGCGTGAAATTTTAAAAATTTCTCAGGAGCCAGTATCCCTTGAGACACCAATTGGTGAAGAAGAAGATAGTCATTTGGGTGACTTTATTCAGGATGATAATGTGCCAGTACCAGCAGATGCAGCAGCATTTACACTGTTAAAAGAACAGCTTGTGGAAGTGCTTGGTACTTTGACAGAAAGAGAACAGAAAGTACTTAGACTTCGTTTTGGTCTGGATGATGGTCGCGCAAGAACATTGGAAGAAGTTGGCAAAGAATTTAACGTTACTCGTGAACGTATTAGACAGATTGAAGCAAAGGCACTTCGTAAACTTCGTCATCCAAGCAGAAGCCGTAAGTTAAAAGACTATCTGGATTAAGATAAGGAAAGGCATAGGTTATTAATATGGAATTGTCTAAGCGCCTACAGGCAGTAGCAGATATGGTAACAAAGGGGAATGCTGTTGCAGATGTAGGCTGTGACCACGGATATGTGTCTATTTATCTCATGCAGCAGAAAATCTGTCCGCATGTAATTGCAATGGATGTAAATCAAGGTCCGTTACTTCGCGCGAAAGAACATATTGCGCAATATTGTATGACGGATTACATAGAAACTCGCCTGTCGGATGGTGTGACTGCCTTAAATATCGGAGAAGCAGATACGTTGATTTGTGCCGGTATGGGAGGCAGATTGACAATGCGTATTTTAGAGCAAGGAAAAGATGTTACATCTGCAATGAAGGAATGGATATTGCAGCCGCAGTCAGAGATACAGTGTGTGCGGGAATATATTAGAGAACGTGGATTTGTTATCTGTGATGAAAAGATGATTTATGAAGAAGGAAAGTATTATCCAATTATGAAAGTATCCCTGTCAGGGGGGCCAGTGAATAGTACAATTGCGGAGATAGATAAAGCAGAAAATAGTGCAGATCTACTTCATAGAGAGCTTGCAGATAAGTTTGGACCGATTCTTTTGCAGAGAAAGGATGCTGTTTTGTATGACTTTCTTTTGGAGCAGCAAGCACAATATGAAGCAATCTTAAATGCATTGCAGCAGGCAGTAGAACAGGATAAAAAACAGGAAACTGATAATACAACAGACAGAAGATGGAGACGGATGACAGAAGTAGAAGAAGAACTGAAAAGTATCCGTCTTGCGATAGGGGGAATCCTATGAAATGTAGCGAAGTGACATATAAATTAGAAACACTTTCACCGCCTTCTTTTGCAGAAGACTATGACAATGTAGGTTTGTTAATTGGTAGTAAGGAAAAAGAAATTAGTTCAATTTTGATTGCGCTTGATGCAACCAAGCAGGTTGTGGATGAGGCAGTAGGACTTGGTGTAGATATGATTTTGACTCATCATCCAATGATATTCCGCCCGATGAAACGAATTTGTGCCGAGCATTTTATTGGAGAAAAAGCAATTGAACTAATTAAGCATGATATATGCTGTTATGCGATGCATACGAATTTTGATATTATTGGCATGGCGGATGCGGCAGCAGACGAGATGGGATTAAAGGACAGACAGGTATTGTATGTCACATATGAAGATGAAATCGCCAAAGAAGGAATTGGTAGATATGGAAACTTGTCTTTAGCCATGAATTTAAAACAGTGCGCATATCATATTAAAAATGTATTTAAACTAGAGGAAGTTAGAGCATATGGCGATGCAGAACGTATGATAGAGACGGCGGCAATTTGTCCGGGTTCCGGAAAAAGTGTTGTAAAGACTGCAATTGAGATTGGGGTTGATGTGCTGATTACAAGTGAAATAGATCACAATGATGCACTTGATGCAATGGATCAGGGATTGACAATTATTGATGCAGGCCATTATGGACTGGAGAAAATTTTTGTCCCATATATGAAAGAATATATTCATCGGGAAATGCCGGGGATTTCGGTACACATTGCTAAGGAGACATGTCCGTTCTGGGTCGTATAAAAAAGGAGGAATCCTATGGAAAATATGGTAACAATTACAATAGATGGAATAGAAAAGAAATATCCAAAAGGTATTACATTTGAGCAGATTGCACAAGAGTATGCAACACAGTATGAAGACGGGATTGCGCTTGTAATAGAAAATGGTAAAATTAGAGAGCTGATAAAGACTGCGGAGAAAGATTGTACGCTTTCTTTTCTGACCTTGCGGGATTCTGCTGGTCATAAGGCTTATGTCAGAACAGCAACCATGCTGCTTGTGAAGACATTATATGATGTTGTTGGCAGAGAAAATATAACGAAATTTAAAGTAGAGTTTGCAATCGGACCAGGATACTATTGTAGCTATCAAGGAAAAGAAGCTTTGAGTGATGAACTCATCACAAAGTTGAATGCGCATATGAAGGAATTGGTAGAGAAGAATATACCAATTACAAAAAAATCATATCCAATCGATGAAGCAAAAGCGTTATTTAAACAATTTAATATGCCAGACAAAGAGAAGCTTTTTAAATATAGAAGAAGTTCTTTTGTGAATGTATATAAAATGGATGATTGTTACGATTATTATTACGGATATATGTTGCCAAGTACAGGATATATTCCGTATTTTGAAGTGACTGCTTATCATCAGGGCATTATGTTAGTGCTTCCGGATAAGGAAGAACCAAAGGTATTAACCTCGGTAGAGCCAAGAGAGCAGTTGTTTGAGACGCTGTTACACTCCTCAGAATGGGGCGTAAAGATGGGAATCGACACGGTCGGTGACTTGAATGATCAGATTTGCGCTGGCAATGCAAATGAACTTGTTCTTGTACAGGAAGCGTTGCAGGAGAGACGTATTGGTGAGATTGCGATGGATATCGTAAAACGAGGCAATGTAAAATTTGTTATGATTGCAGGTCCATCTTCATCTGGCAAAACTTCTTTTAGCCACAGATTATCTATTCAGCTTAGAACCTGTGGATTAACACCACATCCGATTGCAGTGGACGATTATTTTGTGGAAAGAGAAAAAACACCACGGGATGAAAATGGTGATTATAATTTTGAATGTTTGGAAGCAATTGACATTGAACAGTTTAATCATGATATGAAAGAATTGTTAGAAGGTAAAACAGTGGAACTTCCGCATTTTAATTTTAAAACAGGACATAGAGAATATAAGGGCAACTATAAAAAATTAGGACCAGATGATATTCTAGTAATTGAAGGAATTCATGGGTTAAATGATAAAATGTCTTATGCACTGCCAGCAGAGAGTAAATACAAAATTTATATCAGTGCTTTGACAAGCTTGAATATTGATGAACATAACCGTATCCCGACAACGGATGGCAGATTGTTAAGACGTATGGTAAGAGATGCCAGAACAAGAGGTGCATCTGCCAAACGTACTATTGAGATGTGGCCTTCTGTTAGAAGAGGAGAAGAAGAGAATATTTTTCCATATCAGGAAAGTGCAGATGCGATGTTTAATTCTGTGTTGATCTATGAGCTTGCAGTATTAAAACAGTTTGCAGAGCCTCTATTATACAGTATTTCTCCGGAAGATGCGGAATATCATGAAGCAAAAAGATTATTAAAGTTTTTAGAGTATTTTTTAGGTATGAGCAGTGAGAGTCTGCCGAATAATTCTATTGTCAGGGAATTTGTGGGTGGAAGCTGTTTCCATGTGTAAAGTACTTTACAAGTACGAAATATCATGTTATAACGGTCAATGAATTAAGTAGGACAAATGATCGCGGCTGTCATATGACAGGTGAGGAAAGTCCGGGCTTCGTAGGGCAGGATGCCAGATAACGTCTGGTGGAGGTGACTCCAAGGCTAGTGCAACAGAAATGTACCGCCACTTTGTGGTAAGGGTGGAAGGGCAGTGTAAGAGACTACCGCTTTGCTGGTAACAGTAGAGGCATATGTAAACCCCATCCGAAGCAAGACCAATAAGAAAGCAATAGGCTTGCCCGGTCTGCTTTCAGGTAGGTCGCTTGAAGCTGTTGGTGACAACAGTTCTAGATAGATGATCATTTCCTGTGTCTGTTTGGCAGATGCAGAGGACATAACCCGGCTTATCGTCCTGCTTAATTTTTGACATAGATTGATATCAGAAAGGAAGAAACGTCGAATGACAAAAATAGATATTGTATCAGGATTTCTTGGTGCAGGAAAAACAACATTAATTAAGAAAATTGTAAAAGAAGCTTTGCAAGGTCAAAAAGTTGTATTGATTGAAAATGAATTTGGTGAAATCGGTATTGATGGCGGCTTCTTAAAAGATGCTGGAATTGAAATCAAAGAGATGAATTCTGGCTGTATTTGCTGTTCTTTGGTAGGGGATTTTGGCACATCTTTAAAAGAAGTGCTTGACACATACAAACCAGAACGTGTTCTCATTGAGCCATCGGGTGTTGGTAAATTATCTGATGTTATGAAGGCAGTAGAGGATGTTAAAGTAGAGGAAGTAACATTAAACAGTGCTGTTGCAGTTGTAGATGCAACAAAATGCAGAATGTATATAAAGAACTTTGGTGAATTTTTCTTAAATCAGATTGAACATGCGGGAACGATTGTGTTAAGTCGTACAGATAAAATGAGTGAAGAAAAATTACAGCAGGCAATTGCTATGATTCGTGAACATAATGCGAAAACTGCCATTATTACGACACCGTGGGACGAGCTGGAAGGAAAAGTAATCTTAGAGGCAATTGAAAATGCCAAAGATTTAGAAAAAGAATTGATGGAAGAAGTTAAAAAAGCGCACGAACATCATCACCATGATGAACATGATCATGCTCATCATGAGCATGCACATTCTGAGCATGCACATTCTGAACATGGAGAAGACTGCACATGTGGTTGTCATGATCATGAGCATCACCATGATGAGGAACATGAATGCTGTCACGAGCATCATCATGGGGAACATGAATGCTGTCATGAGCATCACCATGATGAAGAGCATGAATGCTGTCATGAGCATCACCATGAGGAACATGAATGTTGTCACGAGCATCATCATGATGAAGAACATCATCATCACCATGAACATGGGGAAGGGTGTGCTTGTGGATGTCACGACCACGGACATGGACATCATCATGCAGATGAAGTATTTACAAGTTGGGGCGTAGAATCTCCTACAACTTATACAAAGACAGAGATTGAGCGTATTTTAGAGCAGTTAGAAGATGAAAAGCAGTATGGATTTGTACTCCGCGCAAAAGGTATGGTGCCTGCAGGAGATGGAACATGGGTTTATTTTGACTATGTGCCAGGAGAAAGCGAAGTAAGAGAAGGCAAACCAGAATATACAGGTAAAGTATGCGTGATTGGCTCTCAGTTAAAGGAAGACAATTTGAAGGCATTATTTACAAAATAGAAATAAAGCAGAGCATAGCATTCCAATCGCAAGCAAATATTTGTGCTAGAATGTTGTATAGAATGCCAGATGGAGGAAAAATGAAACCGGTATTTGTGATAAACGGATTTCTGGAAAGTGGTAAAACCGAATTCATTACGTATACGCTTGCACAGCCGTACTTTCAAACAAGAGGTAAGACTTTAGTTATTTTGTGTGAAGAGGGAGAAATTGAATATGATGAATCCCTTTTGAAGAAAACGCGTACTGTTGTGGAAGTGATTGAGGATGAAGAAGATTTCACTCCAGACAAGTTATTAGAATTAGAGAAAAAGCATAAACCAGAGCGTATCATTATTGAATATAATGGTATGTGGAATTTTAAAAATATGAAATTACCGTGGCATTGGAAAATTGACCAGCAGATTACTACAATCAATGCAGCTACTTTCCCAATGTATTATACGAATATGAAGTCACTGCTTGCAGAGATGCTTCGCAAATCTGAAATGATTATATTTAACCGTTGCGATGGCATCAAAGATTTGAGTAGTTATAAGCGTAATGTAAAAGCAATTAATCAGACAGCAGAAATCATATTTGAAGATGCCAATGGAGAAATCAATGAAATGATGGAAGAAGAACTCCCATATGATTTGAAAGCAGATGTTATTAAATTGGATGATATGGGATATGCCATCTGGTATCTGGATTCTTTAGACCATTTAGAGAGGTATGTAGGTAAAAAAGTAAACTTTGTTGCGCAGGTTTTAAAGCCAGAAGCATTTCCAAAGGATTATTTTGTGCCTGGTAGAATGGCAATGACTTGCTGTGCTGATGATATGGCATTTTTGGGATTCGCCTGTCAGTATGATAACGCATCGACATTAGAACAGAAACAGTGGGTGAGTGTAACGGCAGAAGTCAAAGAAGAATACTTTGCCGATTATAACGGAGTAGGTCCGGTGTTGTATGCAACTTGTGTGGAGAATGCAAAAGCACCAAAAGACGAAGTAATTAATTTTGTATAGGATTATATGGCTATGGCTGAAACAGAAAAAGAATTAAAGCAGCTTAGAATGCGTATGGTGGACTTGGCGGAAAAATCATATTGCAATAATCAATATACATTTACTGGGTTTCTGAGTCTGGCAGAACAAAGTGAGTTTTATCAGATACAAAGAGAAATAAGCCATGTAGATTATACAATGTGGGGCGGTATGGAAGCCTGTGAGAGACAGATGTTACGATTTGGCTCGGAAGAGATGCTCGGATACGAAGAACCATTTCCAATAAAGTGCATCTGTATTGAACCACTTATGCAGAAGTTTGCAGATAAGTTTACACATAGGGATTTTTTGGGCGCACTTATGAATCTGGGGATGGAACGCAGTATGCTGGGGGATATTTTGGTAAAAAATAACACTGGTTATGTGTATTGTGTAGAGACGATGACAGAGTTTATTGTCAATCATCTCGATAAAGTAAAGCATACACATGTAAAATGTAGTATAAGCGAAGGCATTGCAGGAGATGGACAGAAGTTAGAAGAGAAAAGTGTTAGTGTTTCTTCTGAACGAATCGATGGCGTGATTGCGAAGTTGTATCAGATGTCCCGGAGCAGTAGCTTAGAACATTTTCGATTAAAGAAGGTGTTTGTCAATGGAAGATTATGTGAAAACAATAGTGTAGCTTTAAAATCAGGAGATGTCGTAACGGTGCGTGGATACGGCAAATTTATTTACCGTGGTGTATCGTATATGAATAAAAAAGGAAAGTTATGTATTGGTGTGGACATGTACATATCATAGAGGAAGCAAAGATAGATGAAATGGAATGACAGAACAGTAAAGAGCAAAAACAGGGTAGTGACTGTCAACACATCCAATCGTATATTGTATAAAAAGACAGGCAGAGTGCTGTATGCGCTCTGTCTTCTTATGGTATCTGCATATTTATTAACTGCCTGCACAGGAAGTCTGGATAAGGGGAAACCTTCTACATTAGAGCAGTATGAAGGAGAGAGTCAGGAAAAGCTTCACATTGTTACTACGGTGTTTCCGCCATATGATTTTGTTAGGCAAATAGGTGGCGAGCATGTTGAAGTCAGTATGCTACTGGCACCTGGAATGGAGAGCCATTCTTACGAACCGACTCCAAGGGATATGATTCATATTATTGAAAGCGATTTGTTTATTTATGTCGGAGGAGAATCTGATGTATGGGTAGATGAATTGTTAGAAGGAGAAGCAGACAATGTCAGAGCCTGTGCTATGATTGATTGGGTAGAAGGTGTTGCAGAAGAGCATGTAGAAGGTATGCAAATACGTGGAGAACATGCGCATGAGCACGAAGAAGCGCATGAGCACGAAGAAGCATATGAGCACGAAGAAACGCATGAGCACGAAGAAGCGCATGAGCACGAAGAAGCGTATGAGCACGAAGAAGCATATGAGCACGAAGAAACGCATGAACATGAACAAGCATATGAAGAAGAATTACATGTTCATGAGGAATATGATGAGCATGTGTGGACTTCACCTAAAAATGCAGTTATGATATCGCAACAGATATGTCAGGAGTTATCAAGACTGGATCCGGAACATGCTGATATTTTTCAAAGCAATGCAGATGCCTACATTGCACAGTTGCAACAGCTAGATGCTTCGTTTGAAGAAATTGTTGCTGGTGCAGTACGAACGGACCTACTTTTTGGAGACCGTTTTCCCTTCCGCTATATGACGGAATGCTATGGACTGGAGTACTATGCAGCATTTCCAGGATGCAGCTCTGAAACAGAGCCGAGCGCGGCAACATTGGCGTTTTTAATAGATAAAATTAGAGAAGATGACATTCCTCTTATTTTGTATTTGGAATTGTCAAATCATAAGGTTGCTGATATCATAGCGGAGATAACAGGTGTGGAAACAGCAATGCTACATTCCTGTCATAATGTAACAAAAGAAGAGTTGGAAGCGGGTATTACGTATGTCCAACTGATGAAGAATAATTTGGAAGTATTGAAGGAGGCTTTAAACTGATGGCACTGTTAACGTGTGATAATGTATCTTTTGCATATGAAGATCAAATAGTGGCAAAACAGCTTTCTTTTCAGATAAATGAGGGGGATTATCTGTGCATTGTTGGCGAAAATGGTACAGGTAAGTCTACTTTGATAAAAGGTTTGCTAGGACTCAAGAAGCCGTATAAAGGGACAATCACAACTGCGGATGGATTACGCGCAACCGAGATTGGCTATGTTCCACAACAGACAGCAGCGCAGAAAGATTTTCCAGCATCTGTATATGAGGTTGTATTGTCTGGATGTTTAAATAGCAGGGGACTTTTGCCAGGATATAGCAAAGCGGATAGGGAAAAGGCAATGAAGCAGATGCAACTGCTTGGCATAGAAGAACTAAAATATAAAAGCTATAGAGATTTGTCTGGTGGCCAGCAAAGAAGAGTGTTGTTAGCACGTTCTCTTTGTGCAACAAAGAAGATGTTGTTATTAGATGAGCCGATGACAGGACTTGACCCGGTTGCTGTGGCAGAATTCTATCAATTACTTTGGAAATTGAACAAAAACCATAAAATAACAATTGTTATGGTATCTCACGATATTAGAGAAGCCATAGAACATGCGGATTATATGTTGCATCTTTCTCATGAAGAGTATTTTTTTGGAAAAACTGAAGAATACAAAACGAGTAATATCGGTAGAAAATTTTGGGGAGGGCTGGATAATGATTGATTTAATGACTGAGATGGTTTCCTACCCATTTATGGTGAGAGCACTTGTTGCTGGTATATTGATTTCACTATGTGCTTCCGTTCTAGGTGTTACGCTTGTGTTAAAGCGCTATTCTATGATAGGAGATGGTTTATCACATGTTGGGTTTGGTGCGCTTGCGATTGCAGCGGCATTGAATATGGCGCCTTTGGCTGTGGCAATTCCAATTGTGATAGCAGCAGCGATTATTCTGTTACGGTTGACGGAATCCAGTAAAATAAAAGGAGATGCAGCAATTGCTGTATTTTCCACAGGAGCACTTGCAATCGGTGTAACAATTGTATCACTGACAACAGGCATGAATGCAGATTTATACAGCTATATGTTTGGAAGTATACTTGCGATGAGTATGTCAGATGTTGTACTAAGTGTTGTATTATCTATACTGGTATTGATATTGTATGTTTTCTTGTACGAGAAGATATTTGCAGTTACGTTTGATGAAACGTTTGCCAGAGCAACAGGTACAAAAACAGGTTTTTATAATATGGCAATTGCAGTTTTGACGGCAGTGACTGTTGTGTTGGGAATGAAGATGATGGGAGCAATGTTGATTTCCAGTCTCATTATTTTTCCAGGACTGACCGCGATGCGTATATGTAAAAGTTTTAAAAGTGTGATTTTTTGTGCAGTGGCAGTATCTGTTATTAGTTTTGTAATAGGTATTACCGTATCCTATGTATATGCAACTCCTGCAGGTGCAAGCATTGTTATTGTAGATATTATTTTATTTGCTTTGTTTAGTATTGCCGGATGGATACGTTCCGGATTCAAAAGATAGATACTCATAATATGAACAATTACCAGAATATGGAATTGATTTAAGGAGGAATAATTATGTTATTGGCAATTGATATGGGAAATACGAATATTGTGATTGGGTGCATTGATGATGAGCGTATTTACTTTGAGGAAAGACTTTCTACAGATGAATCCAAAACGGAATTGGAATATGCGATGGGATTTAAAACTGTTTTGGATTTGCATGGAATTGATGGAAGTAAGATAGAAGGCGCTATTATTTCTTCTGTTGTACCAAACCTTGTAAATATTGTTAAGGAAGCTGTAATTAAAATTGTAGGAAAAGAACCGCTTGTTGTAGGCCCAGGCGTAAAAACAGGTTTGAATATTTTCATGGATAATCCAAAGCAGGTTGGTGGAGACAGAGTTGTAAATGCAGTAGCAGGCTTACAGGAATATGGAGCACCACTTATCATTGTAGATATGGGAACCGCAACAACGTGTTGTGTGGTAGACAAAGACCAAAATTATATCGGTGGCATTATTATGCCGGGGGTTAATGTTGCACTTGAAGCTCTTGTTGCAAGAACTGCCCAGCTTCCACGCATTACACTGGAGGCACCAAAGAAGGTAATCGGTAAAAATACAATCGATTGTATGAAAAGTGGCACGATTTTTGCGAATGCTGCAGCAATTGATGGTCTGATTGAAAGAATGGAAGAAGAACTTGGCTATCAGACAACGGTGTTGGCAACAGGAGGTCTTGCAAAAGTGATTGTGCCATATTGCAAGAAGAAAATCATATTGGATGATGAATTATTATTAAAAGGCTTGAAAATTATTTATGATAAGAATATGGAAAATTAGCAGCCGTTTGGTGATAGGGTTGGAAGCATAAGTTATGAAAGTGAAAAAAATTATGTTCCGCCATTGAAACAGAATGTTTGATATGGTATCATAATTGCAGTATATTTTGATTCACAATATGAGCAATAAAACGGTACGATAACAAACAGGGTAGGAGGTATTTTTATGAATGCAGTAGAATGTTTAAAGGGTAGAAGAAGTGTTAGAAAATTTACGCAGCAGCCAGTTCCACACGACCTGTTAGAGAAGATTGTTGAGACAGCCTCCTATGCACCAAGCTGGAAGCATACACAGATTACAAGATATGTTGCAGTAGAAGGTGCTTTAAAGGACCGTATTGCTGAGGAAGCAACGGATGCGTACCCAAATAATGGTAACATTATCAAGGGCGCACCTATGTTAATTGCGGTTACGATGATTACGGGCAGAAGTGGTTTTGAAAGAGATGGTTCTTTCTCTACTGATAGAGGTGACAGATGGCAGATGTTTGATACAGGTATTGCAGCACAGACTTTTTCTTTGGCAGCACACGAGGCTGGTCTTGGTTCTGTTATTTTGGGTATCTTTGACAGAGAAAAAGCGACAGCTTTATTAGAACTTCCAGAAGATAGAGAACTGGTTGCATTAATACCACTTGGATATCCAGCAGAAGAGCCTGTAGCACCGAGAAGAAAACCAGTAGAAGATTTGCTGACATATAAGTGATGATAAATAACGGATGATATTTAATGCAAAGATACCTTTGCATATTGTTCATCCGTTTTTTTGCGCAAAAGGCATAAGACAAGCAGAAATGGTTATGTTTCTGTGAATAAGGCAGTTTGCAATACGTATGGATAATTTGTTTAGGCAGATTATAACGATAGAAAGGGAGAAAAGAAAATGAGACATTTAATGAGTCCACTTGACTTTACAGTTGAGGAGTTAGAGAAATTATTTGATTTGGCAAATGATATTGAAGCAAATCCAGATAAATACAAACATATATGTGAAGGAAAAAAATTAGCAACATGCTTTTATGAGCCAAGTACAAGAACAAGGTTAAGCTTTGAATCGGCTATGTATAGTCTGGGTGGGCAGGTGCTTGGTTTCTCAGATGCAGGTTCGTCTTCAGCAGCAAAGGGAGAAAGTGTTTCGGATACGATTCGTATGATTTCCTGCTATGCAGATATTTGTGCAATGCGCCATCCTAAGGAAGGTGCGCCAATGGTAGCAGCAACAAAAGCAAGTATACCGGTTATCAATGCCGGTGATGGTGGACATCAGCATCCAACACAGACATTAACGGACCTTTTGACAATTCGTTCTTTGAAAGGAAGACTGAATCATTTTACAATCGGACTTTGCGGAGATTTGAAATTTGGACGTACTGTACATTCTTTAATCAATGCGCTTGTGAGATATGAAAATATTAAATTTATATTTATATCACCAGAAGAATTAAGAATTCCAGATTATATTATTGATATGCTAAAGGCAAAGAATATTCCATTTGAAGAGGTCATTCGATTGGAAGACTCCATGCCAGAACTGGATTTGCTTTATATGACAAGAGTACAAAGAGAACGTTTCTTTAATGAAGAAGATTATGTACGTTTAAAGGATTTTTATATATTGGATAAGAAGAAAATGCAATGCGCACGGGAAGATATGTTGGTATTGCATCCATTGCCACGTGTAAATGAGATTTCTGTAGAGGTAGATGATGATCCGCGTGCCGCATATTTTAGACAGGTACAATATGGAGTATATGTAAGAATGGCATTGATTATCACATTGTTAGAGTTGCAGGAGGGATAAATCTATGTTAAATGTAGGGAAAATCGAAGAGGGTTTTGTACTTGATCATATTAAAGCAGGAAGCAGTCTGAGTTTGTATCATCACTTGCAGTTAGACAAGCTGGATTGCACGGTAGCAATTATTAAAAATGCAAAAAGCAGTAAAATGGGTAAAAAAGATATTTTAAAGGTAGAGTGTGATATTGATAAACTCGATTTGGATGTATTGGCATTTATTGATCATAATATTACCGTAAATGTTATCAAAGACGGTGAGATTGTAGAAAAACAGGAACTTGTACTTCCAAAGGAAATCAAGAACGTAATTAAATGTAAAAATCCACGTTGTATTACATCTATTGAACAGGAGCTACCACATATTTTCGTGTTAACAGATGAAGAAAAAGAAGTTTATCGTTGCAAATATTGTGAAGAAAAAGTGGAAAGAAACATTTAGGAGGTTGCAATGGAATTTAAAGAGAAGAAAAGATGGTTGTTTTTAGGATTACCGTGGACATTTACAACATATATCATTAAAGAAGATGTTCTGACAATTATCACTGGATTTTTAAATAAAGTAGAAAATGATTGTTATATGTACAAAATTCAAGATGTACAGTTAAAGACATCCTTATTTGAAAGAATCTTTGGTCTGGGTACTATTGTTTGCTTTACAGGAGATACGACAAATCCAACAATTACGCTGACACATATTAAAATGTCACGTGAAATCAAGGATTTTATATTTGAAGCATCAGAAAAAGCTCGCTTAAAACGTAGAACCATCAATACACTTGATATTGGTGCGGGTGATGATGTGGAGGATATATTGGCGTAGCTAGGAATTAAACTTAACGTAGAATTTCATATAAAATTTAGCAAAAAGGATTACGGTGTTGATTTATGGAACTTGATATGACTAAGGGGAATCCTTTCAAATTAATTGTGAAATTTTTGGTTCCTATTTTTATTGGGAATGTGTTTCAGCAGTTTTATAATATGGCAGATACAATTATTGTAGGAAGATTTGTTGGTGTACAGGCATTGGCAGCGGTTGGAGCGACAGGAACAATAATGTTTCTGATTTTGGGCTTTATGATGGGACTTTCAACTGGCTTTACCGTACTGACAGCACAACGTTTTGGCGCAGGGGACATAGAAGGCGTGAAAAAGAGTGTTGGCAATGGAGCAGTATTATCAGCAATGATAGCAATTCTTTTAACAATCATTAGTATTGGCTGTATGGATGGATTGCTTCGGCTTATGAATACGCCGGAAGATATTTTTCAGGATGCGAAAAACTATATTGTTATTATATGCGCCGGTATAGGTTGTAGTGTATTGTATAATTTTACAGCAAGCATTCTTCGTGCAGTGGGAAACAGTAAGGTTCCTTTGTATTTTCTTATCATTTCTGCTGCATTAAACATTGTACTTGACCTTGTATTTATTTTACAATTTTCATTGGGTGTTGCGGGTGCTGCGCTTGCAACGGTGGCGTCACAAGGCATTTCCGGTATATTATGTCTGATTTATATTATAAAGAAAGTACCTCTTTTAAATATTCAAAAGGAGCATATTGCTTTAGATTGGTATTGTGTGAGAAATCAGCTCTTTATTGGTGTTCCAATGGCATTACAGTTTTCGATTACTGCAGTCGGTGCAATTGTACTGCAGGGTGCATTAAATTTACTTGGCTCCACTGTTGTTGCGGCATATACAGCAGCTGGCAAGGTAGAACAGGTATTGACACAAGGCTACGGAGCACTTGGTATGACAATGGCAACCTACAGTGCGCAAAATCGTGGCGTGAATGATTTGGAACGTATCAAAGCAGGGACAAGACAGGCAAATCTGATTTCTGCTGTATATTCTATTGTTGCAGCAGTACTTGGTATTCTTTTGATGCCATATTTAATCAGATTATTTGTAAGCGGTGATACAAGTCATATATTAGGATATGCCAATACGTATATTACTGTTTGTGCTGTATGCTTTATTCCATTGGGTATGATATTTATATTCCGCAATGTATTGCAGGGAGCGGGATTTTCCTTAATGCCAATGATGGCAGGCGTAATAGAATTGTTTAGTAGGGCAATTGTTGCATTTATTGCAGCACATTATCAGAGTTATTTAGGAGTATGTATTGCAAATGTAACAGCATGGGTCACAGCAGGCGTATTTTTATGGATTGTTTATATTGTGACAATGCGCAAGTTGTGCAGGCAGACAAAACTTACCATGTAAAAGAGAGAGTTACATGATTGAAAATATTTTCTGTCACATCATACACCCCTGTTTCAATACAGTTTGGCGCTGTTGTTGAAACTGGGGTGTTGTAATGTTTTGAAAACGTATGTTATTAATTGGATTTGCGATTCTGGTGCAACATTAATTTTTCAAAGAAAATGCCTGCAATAAACCAATTTATGAAATAGTCAAGGCGGATAATTTCTCTTATGTGCCATTTGGAACGGGAATAATCCCAAGGACATATGTCATATTTGCGCAGAAAAGAGCCGGAGAGAAATTCGCCGATAAAGATACAAACAGCATAAATACTGCCACGAAGCCATAGCCCACAATGTTTTAACAGGTGGAATAGAGGAAGTAAAAATGAAGCCATTCCATAAATAAAAAACATCCAGATGGAAGTATTGCCTTTGAGTTGCATTTCACGCTTTTGAAAGGAATGCAGGGAAGTAAATATGATTTCGAGGCACCAACCAGCGATGCCGCACGTAATAAAATTAGAAACTATTTTTTTCATACTATTAGTATGGTACAAAATCTATATTTTATACAAATTCAAAAATTAAAACTATATTTAATAATATGAAATCTGGCATAATAGGAGAATAAGAGCATGAATTATCAGGAAATGATGAATTATATAGAGAACATAAGTCAATATGGGAGTGTTCCTGGGTTGGATAATATCCGGGAATTGCTGGCACGTCTTGATAATCCGCAGAATGCATTGAAGTTTGTTCATATTGCTGGTACAAATGGGAAAGGCTCGACACTTGCTTATATTTCAACAGTGTTGGCACATGCAGGCTATAAAACTGGCAGATATATTTCTCCAACAATTTCTGATTATAGGGAACGATTTCAGATTAATGGCAGAATGATTACGAAAAAGGATGTGTGTGCTTATATGGAACGCATCAAACAAGCTGCAGACAGCATGCAGGCGGAGGGCTTGATGCATCCGACAATCTTTGAAGTAGAAACCGCATTGGGGTTTCTATATTTCAAAGAGAAGCAATGTGATATTGTTGTACTGGAAACTGGACTTGGTGGTACATTAGATGCAACCAATATTATTACAACGACGTTGGCAGCCGTTATTGCCTCCATTAGTATGGATCATATGGCATTTTTAGGTGATACATTGGATAAAATTGCTGAAAACAAGGTCGGAATTATAAAAAACAATTGTTATGTAATAACTGCAAAACAGGAAGCAGAGGTAATGCATGTCATAGAGCAGAAATGTGAGGCATTTAACTGTGAATTGAGGGTGGCGGACTTTACTAAAATAGAGAAAGTTAAATATGGAATTAACAAACAATGTTTTTCTTATAAAACCTGGAAAAATATAGTAATACACATGGCGGGAAAGTACCAGATTGCAAATTGTATTCTGGCTATTGAGACATTAGAAGTGCTTGCGAAAGCAGGCTATCCGGTTTCAACGAAAGATATGCTTACAGGTCTGGAGCAGACACAGTGGCATGGAAGATTTAGTGTGATTGCACAAAAACCTCTATTTGTGATAGATGGGGCACATAATGAAGATGCAGCAAAAAAGCTGGCAGAATCAATACAGTTTTATTTTACAAACAAGAGAATTATTTATATAATGGGAGTGTTAAGGGATAAGGAGTATGTTAAGATGATAGAAGCAACGCATCGTGCGGCAGAACATATTATCACAGTCACACCTCCGCATAATCCCAGAGCGTTGCAGGCGTATGAACTGGCACAGGAAGTACAAAAATATCATTCATGTGTCACTGTGGCGGATAGTCTGGAAGAAGCAGTAGAAATCAGTTATCTGTTAGCGAAAAAGGATACTGTCATTATTGCATTTGGCTCTCTTTCGTATCTTGGAGCTTTGACAGAAATTGTAAAAAATAAACATAAAATCAGGAGAGATTCGCATGGTAGATCAAAAGAAGATTGAAGAAGCGGTAAAGTTATTGTTGGAAGGAATCGGTGAAGATGTTACAAGAGAAGGGCTTGTGGAAACACCGGCACGTATTGGCAGAATGTATGCGGAAATCTTTGCAGGTATGGATGAAGATGCAGCTGTGCCATTATCTAAAACGTTTCATGTAGAGAATAATGAAATGGTAGTAGAAAAGGATATCGTATTTTATTCTACATGTGAGCATCATTTGATGCCATTTTATGGAAAAGCTCATGTAGCATATATTCCGAATGGTAAAGTGGTTGGACTGAGTAAGCTGGCAAGAACTGTGGAGGTATTTGCACGTCGTCCACAGTTGCAGGAACAGATGACAGCACAGATAGCAGATGCCATCATGGAACATCTAGAACCGCAAGGTGCTATGGTTATGGTAGAAGCAGAGCATATGTGCATGACGATGCGTGGTGTGAAAAAGCCAGGAAGCAGTACTGTAACAGTGGTAACAAGAGGTAGCTTTCAGGAATCAGAGAAATTGCAGAATACATTTTTTAATATGATAAGAAAGTAAAAGCTATCGTCAATAAGAAGCCATGTGATTTAAGATATAGATAATTTAGATGGCGAGATTCTAATAGAAAAGTGTAGTAATAGGATGAAGAAATTCAGTGAAAACAACAAGCGAATAAACGAAATATTAAATCATGATTTATTTTTGGAAAATTATCATAAAATAGAGGAAGCAGAAGTTGATAGAAGGTTTTGCAGACATAATATGGTACATTTTCTGGATGTAGCACGAATTGCAATGATTCTTAATTTGCAAGAGCAATATGGGGTAGAATATGAGATGATTTATGCAGCGGCATTGTTGCATGACATTGGCAGATATGAGCAGTACGCCAATGGAACACCACATGAGCAGGCAAGTGCGCCAATTGCGACGGTCATTTTGCGTGAATGTGGGTTTAGCAATGCAGAAATAGAAGAGATTGCTGCAGCAATAGTGGAGCATCGTAATCCAAAAGTGGTTGATAAGGATAATCTGGAAGGCCTTTTGTACAGGGCGGATAAGATGAGCCGGAGTTGTTTTGCATGTGCGGCAGAAGCAGAATGTGACTGGAAACAGAACAAGAAAAATCTGATGCTTCGCTATTAGAATGGAGTTTGTGATGAGGATTGGAAATCGTGTATTTGATACAGTAAATAGAACCTATTGTATGGGAATCCTGAATATAACGCCGGATTCCTTTTCTGATGGAGGAAAATATAAGGAATTAGATGTGGCATTAAAACGTACCGAGCAAATGATAGAAGAAGGTGCATCCATCATAGATATTGGTGGTGAATCTACAAGACCAGGGTACACTATGCTGTCTGAGTCAGAAGAAATGGAAAGAATTGCTCCAGTCATTGAGGCGGTAAAGGCAAGATTTGATATACCGGTTTCTTTAGATACATATAAGAGTAAGGTGGCACTAGCAGGGATTAAAGCTGGTGCAGATATGATTAACGATATCTGGGGATTAAAGTATGATGCGGATATGGCAAATGTGATTGCAGAGCATGATGTGGCATGTTGTCTGATGCATAATAGAAAAGAAGCAGTTTATAAGGATTTTCTACAGGATATGGCTGGAGATATGACAGAGACGATTCAGATTGCAGCAAGAGCTGGGATTGCAGGACATAATATAATTTTAGATCCAGGAATTGGCTTTGCTAAAACGTACGAGCAAAATCTATTGATGATAAATCACATAGATTCCCTGCATATGTTTGGGTATCCGATATTGCTCGGAACATCAAGGAAATCGGTGATCGGATTGACATTGGATTTGCCTGTAGAAGAGCGTCTGGAAGGGACGCTGGCTACAACAACAATGGCAGTTTTAAAAGGCTGTACTTTTGTCAGAGTACATGATGTGAAGGAAAATATGCGCATCATCCGTATGACGGAAGCGATTCGAAACAGTCAGTGAGATAAGGTAGGAAGGGATATGAAATGGACAAGATCAAAATAGAAGATTTGGAAGTATTTGCATATCATGGAGTCTATCCGGAAGAAAATGAGAACGGGCAAAACTTCTATATTAATGCAACGTTATATTTACAGACACGAGAGGCTGGCAAATCAGATAATCTTACGCTCTCAGTACATTATGGAGAAGTTTGCCATTTTATGAACGATTTTATGAAGCAGCATACATTTCAATTGATTGAAACTGTTGCAGAAAGAATGGCTGAGGCAGTATTGCTGCAATTTCCGTTAATAGAAGTGTTACAGCTTGAAATACGGAAACCTTCTGCTCCGATTGGATTACCGTTTGCGTCTGTATCTGTAGAAATAGAAAGAGCGTGGCATACAGCATATATAGCAATCGGTTCTAATATGGGAGATAAACAGCAATATATAGAGCAGGCTATAGAAAAAATTAAAAAGCATCCGTTATTAAATGTGATAAGCGTATCTAAGTTGCTTGTGACCAAGCCATATGGTGGTGTGGAACAGGAGGATTTCCTAAATGGAGCTATGGAAATAAGAACACTGCTTTTGCCAGAGGAATTGCTTGATTTTTTGCATGAAATAGAGCAACAGGCAGGAAGAGAACGTCTTATTCATTGGGGACCGCGTACATTGGATTTGGATATTATTTTCTATGATAATCTTGTATATGATAGTGAAACATTGACAATTCCACACGCAGATATGCATAACCGAGAATTTGTGCTGATTCCAATGAATGACATTGCGCCATATAAGCGCCATGCAGTATTAGGGAAAACAGTGCATCAGATGTTAAATGAATTACAGGAGCTGTCTCGCAATTAAGTGCCAGCTCCTGTAATTCATTTTTATATATGGATTATTTATTCGTTATTTATTTTGTTGATACGGCAACTGCTGCAGCAGTAAATTCAGTAACATTCACGGGACCATATACTGGGGTTTTATATACTGGTGTTGGTGCGTCGTATGCATTAAAATACACATAAGATGAAGTAATATTAATATTTTGGTAAACTCCTTCTGCAACGATTTCGTTTTCGCTGCCGTCTAGACGCATTCTTTTTAATGCAGGCTCTGTCGCAGAACTTTTCTGATAATAAATGTAGTCTCCATAGATATTGAACATATCGACCCTGTCTGTAGTCAGGAGTTCGGTGCCTTCGGCATCTAACTGACGTCTGCAAAGTTTGTAATTGTCTGATACGTCCATGTAATACACATAATTACCAATGACAACGGGATTCCATAGATTACCGTTCCAGATAATGCTTGAAGTCCCCGTATAGGTATTATATTGATAGAGATGATGGTTGTCTGTAGTACCATTATAATAGATACAGCCATCCTGGATAGAGGCAGGATTGGCAGCTTCCTTGAGTACTTGTTTGTCATTTTTCTTATCCGTATCCATCTGGTAGAGTGTCATACCGGCTCCCTGATTGTCAAAATGCTGATAATATAGTGTATTATCTACGAGGACAACAGTAGCACATGGATCTCTTTTAAGGCATAAAGCATCTTTGCCGTTTGTCTTAGAACGATATAAGCCAAGAGCATGAGCGATAAATCCCAAATCTTTATCTCCAGCAATATCTGTTTGATAATAATAAAGATAATCTCCAGCAGCATTGATGGATTGTGCCTGTGCATCAGAAAGCTTTTGGATATTGGTTTCATCTGCATTCATAGAATACAAAGTGCCATTATCATAGGCGTTTGCAAAATATACGACACCGTTTTGTTCACAAAAGAGTCCTTTGTTATTAAGATTACCGGCCGTATTACCAATGGTACCGGGTGGATTTTGCTCGATTTTTCCTTGTAATATAATACATATCACGAGTAATGCAATCAAAGCAAAAAGAAAAAAGAAGATAAGAGCCGTTTTTGGACGACTTCCAGATGTTGTTGCCATAATTGTTCTCCTTGTTGATTCAGACGGCTTTTCATAAGCCGATATTTGGTTCAATAAGACGGCGCGTGAAACGTGCCGGCGTTTGGTTTTATTATAATATGTTTTGATTTTTTTACAAGCCAGATTTGGAGGAAGATAGAAAAAGAAAGGTTGATTCAGGTGCAGCGGTTGGGTGTTAGACATTATGACATACAGTAAAAAAGTACTACAAAACATCAACTTAAACGTTTAAGTAAAATAAGAGAATTGACATTCAAAACATAAGTGGTGGTTGTTTTTGGCTAGAAAGTGTAAAAGAAGCAAAAAACCTTGTTTTATCTGAATTGTTACGGAAAAACAATGGGATATTATGTACAAAAAATGAAGAGAAATTTGAACGTTTTTTACAAAAAAAAGCGAATAATTACGAAAACGATTAAGTTGAGATTGAATATTGTTTGAAATGCTTATATAATAGCGTTAACGGGGGTTGCAAATAAGAGGAAAACCACCCACTGTACGGGTAAGGTACAGAGAGAATGAGAATAATATGTGATAGTATTAAAGGAGACGCGACATGCAGAACAAGGTAAGTAAAAGATGTGAATTTTTGGACAATTACGGAACATTTAAGTTGGAACAGCCAGAAAATATCAGTTATTTGTATTTTCCTGTAGCTGGTGAACAAGGGATGAAAGGTGCTGTAACACCAAAACTTGGTGGAGATTTGAAACGCAATCAGAATGAATTCATATTACAGCCAGTAAGCGCTGAAGACTTACATAACAATAAGTCTACCAGAAATTTTTGGTGTACACTGGAAGATGGAACATGCTGGTCTGCAACAGGCGCTTCAGCAACAGAAGAAGCAAATAAATTTACTGCAAAGCAGGAGAAGAGTACATTAACAGCAGGACCTATGTGGCATCAGATGGAGAGAACATCAGAAGCATATGGAATAAGTTCCACAATTATTTCTTTTGTACCGGTATCAGACTATAACGTGGAGATGATGCATGTAAGTATCAAAAATAATGCAGATACAGCAGTTTCTTTTGTTCCTACTGCAGCAGTTCCAGTTTATGGAAGAAGTGCAGATAATATCAGAGATCATAGACATGTAACTTCACTTCTTCACACCATTGAGACAACACAGAAGGGTGTACTTGTAACACCAACCCTTTCCTTTGATGAAAGAGGACATCAGCGTAACTTTGTAACATATTATGTATGTGCTATGGATCAAAACGGTGCAGCTCCAGTTGGATTTATGCCAATCGTAGAAGATTTTATTGGCGAAGGTGGAAGTTTTGAGAGACCAGAGAGTCTTCTTAATGGACGTGCATTTGATGAAGCAGGCAAACAGTATGCGGGTTATGAGGCTGTTGGTGCAATACAGTTTGCAAACGTAACATTACAGCCAGGAGAAACAGTTTCCTATACAGTTTTCATTGGTGCTGAGAATGAAAAAGCAGACATTGATAAAATGCTTGCAGCATATAGTACAGAAAATGCTGTTATGGATGCACTTGAACAGACAAAGCAATATTGGAGAGATAAAATCAATGTTTCTTATGAAACAGCAGATAAAGCATTTGATAACTTTATGTATTGGGTGAACTTCCAGCCAATGCTTCGTAGAATTTATGGTTGCTCTTTCCTGCCACACCATGATTATGGTAAAGGCGGCAGAGGATGGCGTGATTTATGGCAGGACTGCCTTGCACTGTTAATTATGAATCCAGACGGTGTAAGACAGATGTTAATTGATAACTATGGCGGTGTCAGAATGGACGGCAGTAATGCAACAATTATTGGTACACGCCAGGGCGAATTTATCGCAGATAGAAATAATATTACACGTGTGTGGATGGATCATGGCTTATGGCCACTTATCACAACAAAACTTTACCTTGACCAGACAGGAGATTTATCTGTTCTGTTAAAAGAAAACACTTACTTTAAAGATAAACAGGAAGCAAGAGGCACAAAGACAGATACAGCATGGACAGACACAACAACTCCTGTATTAAAGGATGCACAAGGAAAAGAATATTCCGGTACAATTTTAGAGCATATTCTTGTACAGAATCTGACAGCTTTTTATGATGTCGGAGAACACAACCATATGAAGCTGCGTGGTGCAGACTGGAACGATGCACTGGATATGGCTTCTAAACGAGGCGAAAGTGTTGCGTTTACAGCAGCATATGCAGGAAACCTTGAGATGTTAGCAGAAATCATTGCAACATTAAAAGAAGAACTGAACATGACACAGATTGAAGTGGCAGAGGAAATGGCAATTCTGTTTACCAAAGGACAGGATTTATATGATAGCATTGAAAAGAAAGAAGCATTGTTAGCGCAGTATTGTGAAGCTTGTTTCGGTAGCGTGTCTGGTAAGAAAACAGCAATTGACTGTGATGAGATGATAGACAGCCTGACAGAAAAGGCACAGTGGTTAAAAGAACACATTCGTGCCACAGAGTGGATGGATGACGAAAATGGTGGATGGTTCAACAGCTACTATGATGATAATGGACGCAAAGTAGAAGGACAGACAGAAAATGGTGTAAGAATGATGCTGACAGGCCAGGTATTTACTATTATGTCAGGAACAGCAACAGAAGAACAGATTGCAAAGATGACTACAGCAGCAGATGCGTACCTGTATGAAGAAAAGGTTGGCGGATATAAACTAAATACAGATTTTCATGAATTAAAAACTGACCTTGGAAGAATGTTTGGTTTTGCTTATGGACATAAGGAAAATGGTGCAGTATTCTCCCACATGACAACAATGTATGCAAACGCACTTTACAAACGTGGATTCGTAAAAGAAGCATATAAAGCGTTAAATACACTGTATCGTCAGTCAGCAGATTTTGAAACAAGTAAAATTTACCCAGGTATTCCAGAATACTTCAATGACAGGGGAAGAGGTATGTACCATTATCTGACAGGTGCAGCAAGCTGGATGATGTTAACTGTGATTACAGAAATGTTTGGTGTAAAAGGTAAAAAAGGTGCCCTTTATTTAGAACCTCAGTTAATCAAAGAGCAGTTTGATAGTGAAGGAAAAGCAGCAGTTACATTAAACTTCGGTAAGAGAAGATGGCACATTACATATGTAAATGCAAATGGAGCTGACAGTGGTGAATATCAGATTGGCAGTATTACACTGAACGGTGTGAAGAAAGACGTTGCATCTGGAGAAGCGGTTGTAACATTAGAAGAAATCAAAGCGTTAGAAGAAAATATGCAGCATGAACTTGTTGTGGAATTAGTATAGGAGATTAAGAGATGGCAGATAATACAATGAATTATACAATGGATAATTACGGACAGAAATCCGCATTTGCGAGCTTTCTTCCAGGCATCAGTGGAGTAAAAGGGATTCCAATCTGGTGCTACTATGTAAATCGTGGACAGGGTGTTGTCAGCTTTGGTGTAGAGAATAAGGACCATGCAATTATGGAATTCTATCCAGCACATCAGGCATACCAGAATGTGAAAATTACAGGTTTCCGTACATTTATAAAAAAAGATGGTAATGTAACAGAAGCATTCCGTGATGAAACTGTATTTCACAGTATGCATATTGAAATGAATGGACTGAACATTGAAGAAGTAAATAAAGACACAGGTCTTACAACGAAAGTATCTTATTTTACACTTCCAGGAGAACGTATTGGTGCTCTTGTACGTAAAGTAACAATCTGCAACACAGGTGATAGTGCAGCATCCATCGAAGTACTCGATGGTATGCCAGCATGCATCCCATATGGTATTGACTTAGAAAGTTTAAAAACAATGGGTCAGACAATGAAAGCATGGATGCAGGTAGAATATACACAGAATAAGATTCCATTTATCAAAGCAAGAGCCAGTACAGTAGACTCTGCGGCTGTAACAGAAGTTACAGGTGGTAACTTTGCAATTGGTTGTCTTGCTGACGGCAGCAGATTACATCCTATTACAGACCCAGAAGTTGTATTTGCTTATGATTTGTCTTTAGATAGACCAGTAAACTTTAAAACAAACAGTGTAGCAGAACTGAATGCGATGGAACAGGTAGAACAAAACCTAGTACCATGTAGTTTCTTTGGTACAGCAATGGAACTGGCACCAGGTGAAGAACAGAGCATTTATGAACTATTTGGTCAGGTAGATAGCAAAGAGATTTTAGAAATTTTTGGTAATAAAATGCTGGATGCAGCTTATTTTGATGGCAAAAAAGCAGAAGCAGTTGAACTTGTAAATCATTTGGGCAGACATATCAGAACAAAAACTGCAAATGCAGATTTTGACGCATACTGTCAGTATACTTATATGGATAACGTATTACGTGGTGGTTATCCAATCCAATTGACAGATGACAAAGTATTTTACGTATATTCCAGAAAACACGGTGACCTTGAAAGAGATTACAACTTCTTTAGTATGCTTCCGGAATTTTATTCACAGGGTAATGGTAACTTCCGTGATGTAAACCAGAACAGAAGATGTGATACATTCTTTGCGCCATTTGTAAAGGATGAGAACGTAAAAACATTCTACAGTTTAATTCAGCCAGATGGCTATAATCCACTTGGTGTGGAAAAAGTAACTTATCAGGTAAAAGAAGAAAAGATTGACGGTCTTTTCCCAAATGCAACAGCGCAGCAGAAAGAAGATTTAAAGAAAGTGCTGACAAAACCATTTACACCAGGTGCATTATATAAAGAACTTGATAAATTAGAAGATGATGAAGCAGCCAAAGAAGTATTATTTGGAAAAGCTTTAGATGCGGCAGATGGTGTTGTAAATGGCAACTTCTTAGAAGGTTACTGGTCAGATCATTGGACATATAACCTTGATTTAATTGAAAATTATCTGTCTGTATATCCAGAAAAAGAAGAAGAACTGTTCTTTGACCGTAAGTACACATATTTTGTACCACAGGCACATGTAAACAAACGTGATAAACGTTGTGTGGAGACACCAAATGGCATTCGTCAGTATCGTGCAATTGAAGAAGTAGAAGGAGTAACAGATAAATTACTTCGTACAGAGTATGGTAAAGGAGAGATTCTCTACGTAACATTACTTGAAAAATTATTACTCTTATGTGCAACAAAATTTGCAGCGCTGGATGCATATGGTATGGGTGTTGAGATGGAAGGTGGAAAACCAGGCTGGTATGATGCGTTGAATGGTCTTCCAGGATTATTTGGTTCTTCTATGTCAGAAACATACGAACTTGGCAGAAATCTTGAGTACACCATTGAAGTACTGAAAAAATATAGCAAAGATGTAGAAGTTATTGCAGAATTAGCAGAGTTTATCGAAAACCTTGATAAAGTTGTATGTGAAGAAGAAAGCGTATGGACAAAAGAACAGGAAATGATGTCCTTCTGGAACAAAGTAAATGATGTGAAAGAAGCATACAGAGCAAAAGTATATGCAGGAGTTTCCGGTGAAAACAAAGCGCTTTCAGCAGAGTATCTTGTAAGTGTATTAGAACAGTGGCATAAAGCAGTGCGTATAGGTATCGACAAAGCATGTGCTATGACTGGTGGTATCTGCCCAACGTATTTCTCATACACAGTAACAGAGTATACAAAGACAGAAGACGGCATTATGCCATTACATTTTGAACCTACAGTAATTCCTCTGTTCTTAGAAGGTCCTGTAAGATACCTCAAACTGGATAACCCAGTAGAGAAGAAGAAAGAATTATACCATCAGATTAAGAACAGTGACCTCTATGACGAGAAACTGTCTATGTATAAAGTAAATGCTTCTCTTGCAGATGCATCCTATGAAATCGGACGTGCAAAAGCGTTTACACCAGGATGGTTGGAAAATGAATCTATCTGGCTTCATATGGAATACAAATATTTATTAGAGCTGTTAAAATCAGAAATGTATGAAGAATTCTTCGCAGATTTTGAAAAAGCGCTCATTCCATTCTTAGACAAAGAAGTATATGGAAGAAGTGTGCTTGAAAACTCTTCCTTTATTGCAAGCAGCAAGAATCCAAATAAGAAATACCACGGCAAAGGCTTTGTAGCCCGTCTGAGCGGTTCTACAGTAGAATTCTTGAACATGTGGCAGTTAATGATGTTTGGACAGAAACCATTTGATTATGTAAATGGAGAGTTGACAATGAAACTTGCACCAGCAATTCCAGCATATCTTGTAGAAGAAAATATGGATGTGGAAGCTGTATTATTAGGTGAAACAAAAGTAACTTACCATGTAGGTGCGAAGAAAGACTATTTCCCAGGTCAGTATGAAGTATCAGGAATGGTACTGAAATATATGGATGGCAGTGAAACAGAAATTGCAGGTGCAGAAGTAACAGGCAGTGCTGCAATGGATGTAAGAGAGGGAAAAGTAGCTGCAATTGAAGTAACATTACGCTAATTACCAATACTATCACAATATAATAAACAAAACGGGGCTGTGCAATTTATACTTGCGCAGCTCCGTTTTGTGTGTTATTGTCGTAACTGTGAGTATGAAAGAAAAATTAAGGAAAAAGGACTACCGCTTTCTACGATATATGCTATACTTGTTATGAAAGTAGTCGGCCAGATGTGGTATGGTCGTGACTTTATTTCGTAGGAAAGGAACTACATATGGATAACGATAAGAAACCTGTGATTCAGGTAAAGGACTTATACAAAATATATCGTGTCGGTGAGAACAAGGTGCGTGCATTGAATGGAGTTGATTTTACCATTTATAAAGGAGAATTCTGCTCTATCGTAGGGACGTCTGGTTCTGGGAAATCCACGCTGCTTAATATGCTGGCAGGTTTGGAAAAACCGACAAAAGGAGAAGTTATCATTGCTGGTGAACATATGGAGAAGAAAACGGAGAATCAGCTGGTGAAGTTTAGGCGGGAACATATAGGTTTTATTTTTCAGTCATTTAACCTGTTGCCGACGATGAATGCAGTGGAAAATGTGGCATTGCCATTAACATTTCAGGGAATGGATAAAAAAACACGACTTGCCAGGGCGGAAGAAGCAATTAAGCTAGTTGGACTTACAAAGCACCGTACACATAAGCCAACGCAGATGTCTGGTGGACAGCAGCAGCGAGTGGGTGTTGCAAGGGCATTGGTAGTAAATCCGGAGATTATTTTTGCGGATGAACCAACGGGAAATCTGGATTCTAATACTTCGCGGGAAGTTATGAACTTAATGAAAAAGGTAGTAAGGGAGCAAAACCAGACACTGGTTATGGTAACGCATGATAATTATCTGGCAGGATTTGCGGATAGGATTTTTCATATTAAAGACGGTAAGATTATTAAGATAGAAGATAACAGAGAAGCGGCATTGAATGACGCCGTGAAGGAAGAAGAGGGAGAAGAAAATGAGTAGAATGTATAGGAAGATGAGAAAATGGATGATGCTTGCGTGTATATGTGTATGTATGACAATGCCAGCAATGATGGCAAATGCAACGACATCAGGTAATAGTACAGTCATCTATGCATCAGAGTCTGAGATTGCAAAGGGACAGACGGAACTGAACAATTATTATTTCCAGCTTACATTACAGGAAGTGGACAGAGAGATAGAGGAGCAGTTAAAGAGCACATTAAATAATGCAAAAGCATATATCGGCGGCGTGGATATGACGGTGGAAGAGATAAGTGCGTATGTGGCTACAATTAAGAGTCAGATGGATGCCATTATCGCCAGCCAGCCAGCCTCTACAAGTGAATTTCTGGTAGTAGGTGATTTATATGAAACCCCTACGGTGCAATATGGGCAAAATGTATTAATTATTCTTCCGATTTATAATATGGATGAAACGTGGATTGATGATTTGACTGTAACAGCAGTCACTTCCACGGATGTGAATGAATGGCCTTTTGAAATTGAAAAGACTGGATATGTAGAAAGAGTTACGGAGATTCCTGGTAGTACAACAAAGGATGAAGCAATTGCCAACCGTAGAGAAGTACATTTTAATTTAAAGGCAAGAGAAGATGTTCTAACAGGATATTATAAACTAAACTTTAATGTAATGTATCGAAGAAATGGTGCGATTGAAAATACAACGCTTTCTACTTATGTTAAGACAATCGGAGCGCCAGGTAGTGGCGAGGTTGGAGCAAATGCGGGCGGTAAGACATCAACGCCAAGAATTATTGTAACAGGGTTTGAAACAAATCCTGCAGAAGTATATGCAGGAGATACCTTTACTTTAACTGTGCATGTACAGAATACCTCTAAGAGAACGACAGTTTCTAATATCGAATTTGATATGCAGGCAGCACAGGAAGGTGACAGCCAGCAGACTACATATGCAGCATTTTTACCGACATCTGGCTCAAATACGATATTTGTAGATTCTATTGCGCCAGGAGGAACGACTGATATTGAAATAGAACTGACTGCACGCGCTGACTTGATGCAGAAGCCATACGTGTTAGACGTAAATATGAAATACGAAGATGCGCAGTTTAATCCTTTTGAAAGTACAGCAAGTGTATCAATTCCAATTAAGCAGGAATCTAAGTTTGATGTAAGTACGCCAGAGGTTATGCCAGCAGATATTAATGTAGGCGACCAGTCCAATGTTATGTTTAGTATTTATAATACAGGTAAAACAACACTTTATAATGTGCAGGTAAAATATGAATCAGACAGTGTAACCGGCGGAGAATGCTTTGTGGGTAAGATAGAAGCTGGTGGTACAGGTAATGTGGATTCTATGATTACAGGTCAGGCTGCCACTATGGATGATGGTACTGTAAAAGTGCTGATTTCCTATGAGGATGAATCCGGTAATGTATCTGTAAGAGAAGAAGTGATTACCCTATATGTCATGGAGCCTGTTTTTGAGGAAATGCCAATGGATATGGAACTGATGGAAGAAGAGTCTAAAGGACCAGGTGCTGGACTTATTATTTTCTTTTTAATTTTGGTTGTTATGGCTGTGGTAGCAGTGATTGTTATTATGAAAATGAAAAAGAAGAAAAAAGCGGAAGCAGACTTACTTGCAGAAGAATTGGATTTGATTGATTTGGATTCTGATGATGTTTCTGCAGACGGAACAGAAAATGAGCAGGAATAGATTGCTTCGTGTACAGAGGAAAGCAGATAAAGGAGAATAGCGTATGAAGTTTCTGGATTTATTACGCATGAGCAGTAGCAGTCTGTGGAAGAGAAAAGTTCGTACCATTCTGACAGTGCTTGGTGTTGTGATCGGAACTGCGTCGATTGTTGTTATGGTGTCGCTTGGCTTGGGACTGAGCAAATCTACAATGGACCAGATTGAAGAATATGGTGGACTAACAACGATTAATGTATATGAATCTTATGGGGAATCCGTGTATTACGGTGGTGGTGTGGCGGTAGCAACATCATCGGATGGCGGAAGTGACGAGCCAAAACGTCTGGATGATGAACTTGTAGAGACAATCAAGGCAATGCCGCATGTGGAAATTGTTTCGCCAGTACTAAATGTTAGTGTGATTGCACAGCATGGTGGTTATCAATCTTATTTGTATTTACAAGGTATGTCGATAGAAGCCTTGGAAAAGATGAATATTGATTTAGCAGAAGGAACTCTGCCACAGAAAGGCGATGCCTTAAAACTGCTATATGGTAATATGATAATTCAGGATTTTAGTAACAGTAAAACAGGAGAAGGGTATTGGAGTACCGGCGAACTTCCTGATATTGACTTAATGAATGATTCGATGTTTCTCATATTTGATACAGATGCTTATTATCAATCACAATGGAATGATAGTGATATGCCTGTGAAACCGCCTAAAAAATATATCATAGAAGCAACCGGTGTTGTTGCCGGTGGAATAGATGAGTATAATCAGCATAGCTGGAATACTTATTGTGATGTAGAAGCCTTAAAGACACATTTGCAGCGTGCCTTTAAGGGAAAAGCAATTCCAGGACAGCCGACAACCGCTTCTGGAAAGCCATATAAAGAATTGTATTATAATAGTATATATGTTAGTGTAGATGATATGGATTATGTACAGGAGGTACAGGAAGCCATCTCGATGTTGGGATATCAGGCATCCAGTAATGCAGAATGGATTGAATCTGAGCAGGAGCAAATGGGTTATATACAAGCGGTACTTGGTGGTATTGGTGCAGTGTCATTATTTGTCGCTGCCATTGGGATTACCAATACAATGATGATGTCTATTTATGAGAGAACCAAGGAAATTGGTATTATGAAAGTACTTGGATGTGATATGCGCAATATTCAAGGGATGTTTTTACTGGAAGCCGGATATATTGGCTTTATCGGGGGTGTGATTGGACTAATTTTAAGTCTGATACTATCCTTTATTATTAATAAAATAGTGGCATCTGCTGGACTAGGTATGAGTACATTGTCGTATATTCCAGCTTGGTTGGCGATTTTGTCAGTTGTATTTGCTGTAATGATTGGCATGCTGGCAGGATTTTTCCCAGCACTTCGTGCAATGAAATTAAGTCCGTTAGCAGCAATTAGAAACGAATAAAGATAGAGAGTAATAGATTCATGATGAAAAAGAAAAAAAGTAAATGTGCTATGGCTGCCGCAGTATTCTGTATGGCAGCCTTGCTGATGAATGGTTGTGGGCAGGAAGAAAAGACGAAAGTAGTATTAACGACAGGATTTGAAAAAGATGAAGTGTTTCGAATTGATGATGTTTCCTGTTATAAGCCGGAGATTATGGTATATTTGACCAATACACAGAATCAGTATGAGCAGGTATATGGTTCAAGAATCTGGGAAACGCAGTTAAACGGTGTAACCTTAGAAGAAAATGTGAAAGAAACTGTGCTTGCTAAAGTGGCACAGATTAAGACAATGAAGCTTCTTGCACAGCAAAGAGATATTACACTTTCTGATGAAGAACAGGATTTGGCAATGCAGGCGGGAAAAGACTATTTTGCAACGTTGAGTCCAACAAAAATAGAAGGCATGTGCGTGACAGAAGAAATTGTAATTGCATTATATGAAGAATACGCACTGGCAGAAAAGGTATATGATAACATTATCAAGGATATTAATCCTGAAATTAGTGACGACGAAGCGAGAACAATTACTGTGCAGCATATTTTGATTAAGACTTATACGTTAGATGGTGCAGGTCAAAGAGTGCCTTATACAGTAAAGGCAAAGGAAGAGGCATACGCCAAAGCGAAGGAAGTACTTGCGAAAGCGAAAGCAGGTGATAACTTTGATGCACTGATTTCAGCTTACAATGAAGATAATAAGAGTATTTATTCCTTTGGAAAGGGAGAGATGCCAAGTTCTTATGAGACAGCAGCATTTAACCTAGGAACCGGCGAAATCAGTGACATTGTAGAAACAGAATATGGTTATCATATTATACAGTGTATGAATACTTTTAATAGAGAGGAAACAGATGCCAACAAAGTAAAAATTGTCAGCCAGAGAAAAAAAGAGGTTTTTGAAGAAGAATATAATACGTTTGTAGATTCTCTGATTAAGAATTTAAATGAAGATATGTGGGAAGAGATTTCTTTTCTAGGAGATGAAGAAGTAGATACAGCCAATTTTATGGATATATACAATTATTACTTTGAATAAACAGAGTTAACAAAAATTTTAGAATTTGGAAAATGCTGTAAAAATGGGCGTTTGCGACGGAATGTTAGCACTCTTTGGAGAAGAGTGCTAATTTTTTGTTGACTTTTGAAATTGGTCGTACTAAACTTGTTTTTAGAAATGATTGTAATAAACAGAAAGGAATGAGTGTTATGGCAACAAAGCATGGCAGCTTATCAATTAACAGTGAAAATATTTTTCCTATTATAAAGAAATGGTTATATTCTGACCATGATATTTTCTTTAGAGAATTAATCTCTAATGGATGTGATGCAATTACCAAATTAAAAAAATTGGAAATGATGGGTGAGTATACCTTTGAAGATGGACGTGAACATAAAATCCAAGTTATCGTAAGCCCAGAAAATAAAACATTAAAGTTTATTGATAATGGTATAGGTATGACAGCGGAAGAAGTAGAAGAGTATATTAATCAGATTGCTTTTTCTGGTGCAACAGATTTTATTGAAAAATATAAAGATAAAACAAGTGATGACCAGATTATTGGACATTTTGGACTTGGTTTTTATTCTGCCTTTATGGTGGCTGATGAGGTACACATTGATACACTCTCTTATAAAGAAAATGCAGTGCCTGTACATTGGGAATGTGATGGTGGTACAGAATTTGACATGGAAGAAGGAAGCCGAACTGAAGTAGGTACAGAGATTACCTTATTCTTAAATGAAGAATGTCTTGAATTCTGTAATGAATATAAAGCGAGAGAAGTGATAAAAAAATACTGTTCCTTTATGCCAACCAGCATCTATTTGTCCAAAGAAAATGCAGAGCCAGAATATGAGACAATTGCAGCTGAAGATAAGTTAGATACAGATATCGTTGTAGAGACCATCAAAGAAGATGAGAAAGAAAAATTAAAAATTGTAAAAAGACCAGTGGCATTGAATGAGACACAGCCACTTTGGACAAAGCATCCAAATGAATGTAGCAAAGAAGATTATTTGGATTTTTATCGTAAAGTATTTATGGATTACAAGGAGCCATTGTTCTGGATTCATTTGAATATGGATTATCCATTTAATTTAAAAGGTATCTTATATTTCCCTAAGATTAATACAGAATATGATTCTATCGAAGGGACCATCAAGTTATATAATAACCAGGTATTTATTGCAGACAATATCAAAGAAGTAATTCCAGAATTCTTAATGTTATTAAAAGGTGTGATTGACTGTCCAGACCTTCCGCTGAATGTATCTAGAAGTGCATTGCAGAATGATGGTTTTGTAAAGAAAATCTCAGACTATATTTCTAAAAAAGTAGCAGATAAATTATCTGGCATGTGCAAAACAGAAAAAGAAGAATATGAAAAATACTGGGATGATATTAGTCCATTTATTAAATTCGGATGCTTAAAAGATGATAAGTTCTGTGAAAAGATGACAGATTATATTCTGTTTAAGAACTTAGACGGCGAATATTTAACACTGCCAGAATGCCTTGAAGTGAATAAAATTGACACAGAGGAAGAAGAGGCAGCAGAAAATGGCGAAGCAGTAGATGAAAACGGCAATAAGGTAGAAGCAGAAGTTGTGGATGAGCAAGATGATGCAATGGATGCAGAAGAAGAAAAGAAAGAAAAAGTAATTTATTACGTAACGGATGAGCAACAGCAGAGCCAGTATATCAATATGTTCAAAGCAGCCAAAATGGATGCAGTTGTTTTGACACATAACATTGACCAGCCATTCGTATCTCAGTTAGAAGCCAAAAATGAAGGCATTAAATTCCAGAGAATTGATGCTGACTTGACAGATACCTTCAAGGCGAAAACTTCTAAGAAAGCAGCAGAAGAATTAGAGAAGAAAGGCGAAGAAATCGCAAAAGTATTCCAGAAGGTTTTAAAGAAAAAAGAATTAAAGGTTGCTGTCGAAAAACTTAAAAATAAAAAGATTTCATCTATGATTACATTGTCTGAAGAAAGCAGACGTATGCAGGATATGATGAAAATGTATGGCATGGGCGGTATGGATGCTAATATGTTTGGTGGCATGGAAGGAGAAACACTTGTATTAAATGCAAATCATCCACTTGTACAGTATGTATTAGAGCATGGAGAAGATGACAATGTTAAAATTATGTGTGAGCAGTTATATGATCTTGCACTTTTACAGCATGCTCCACTTGCCCCAGAAGCTATGACAAAGTTTGTTGCAAGAAGCAATGAGATTATGTTAATGTTGGCAAAATAGAAAATTTTGGAAAAGCAAATACAAATCTTATAAAATGCAATAAAAACGTATATACTTTATGTAGAATAAACGGATAAAGTATGATAAAGACAAATGAAAAAAGGATTTCATAAAGTGAATCGCTTTATGAAATCCTTTTTTTGGTTCAATCAGACGGCTCGTGAAACGTGCCGGCGTTTGGTTGAATAAAACAGTTTGCTTGTTTATAAGGAGGAAAGTATGTTCCGGAAGCTAAAAAATAGATGCAAAGAAAGCAAAGCGGTGATATTAATGTCTCCAATTGAGGGAGAGGCAGTGCAAATATCAGAAGTATCCGACCCAACATTTGGAGAGGAAATTCTGGGAAAAGGATTTGCTATCCACCCGGTAGTCGGAAGAGTGGTTGCTCCATTTGATGGCGAGATAACACTTTTATTTGAAACAGCACATGCACTTACGATGACATCAACGGATGGAGTAGAACTCTTAATTCATGTTGGATTAGAGACGGTAGGATTGCAGGGGAGTCCATTCCAGGCGTTTGTGAGTACAGGCGATAAGGTAAGGGTAGGTACAAAGCTATTGGAATTTGATATGAACGTAATCAAAGAGGCTGGCTGCGAACTCATTACACCGATTGTCATAACGAATTCCGAAGCATATACAGAGATTGCGCAGATAGGTATGGGTTATGTAAAAGAATTGAATGAGGTTATGAAAATAAGCAAATAAAATGCAGTATGGAATAGAAAGATAGAGGAAAACGGTTATGATGAAATATCTTCAGAAACTCGGAAAATCATTGATGCTTCCAGTGGCAGTATTGCCTATTTGCGGCATTCTTATGGGGATTGGGTATGCCCTTTGCCCAGCAACAATGCAAGGAGGTAACATTACAGGAATTACTAATATGATAGGATTCTTTTTGGTAAAAGCAGGTGGTGCTTTAATCGACAATATGGCACTTTTGTTTGTGATTGGTGTTGGGGTTGGTATGGCAAATGACCACGACGGGACAGCAGGACTTGCGGCATTTGCCTCTTGGTTAATGATAACGAATCTGCTTGCAACAAGTACTGTGACGACCCTGATGCCTGCAATTGGAGAGGATGCAGCCAATTTGCTTGCGTTTGATAAAATTGCAAATCCATTTATTGGCATTCTTTCAGGTATCATTGGGGGGAATTGCTACAATAGGTTTAGAAATGCTACGTTACCGGATTGGCTTTCTTTTTTTAGTGGAAAAAGATGCGTGGCAATTGTTGCTGGTGTTATTTCCATTCTGGTCTCTGTAATTTTACTATTTGTATGGCCGATTGTTTTTAGAGGCCTGATTTCGCTTGGTAATGGGATTGCAGGAATGGGCGCAATTGGTGCTGGAATTTATGTTTTTCTGAATCGTTTGCTGATTCCAACTGGTTTACATCATGCGTTAAACAATGTTTTTTGGTTTGATACCATCGGGCTTGGTGATTTGTCGCATTTTTGGGCAGGAGAAACAAGCAATGATGTTGCATGGAGTCTCGGTATGTATATGTCTGGATTTTTCCCATGTATGATGTTTGGGGTTCCAGGGGCAGCACTTGCCATGATTCAGACCGCAAAAGAGGGAAAGAAAAAGGTAGCAATTGGTCTCGTGGCATCTGCAGCACTGTGTTCCTTTGTTTGTGGGGTTACCGAACCGTTTGAATTTGGATTTATGTTTTTAGCGCCAGCGCTTTATGTGATATATGCACTTTTATATGGCATTTTTACCGTGATTACGACTTTGGTCGGTTTTCGGGCAGGGTTTAGCTTTTCTGCGGGTGCAACAGACCTTCTTTTTTCAGCATCTTTACCAGCGGCGCAAAATACATGGATGATATTGCCTCTTGGTGTTGCTGCATTTGTGGTATTTTATGTTGTGTTCCGTTTTGCTATTGTAAAATTTGATTTAAAGACACCAGGCAGGGAAGCGGATGAAACGGAAATATCGGAAGTAGAAACGAGAGGAAATTTTTCGGAAACAGCAGCACTGATTTTGGAAGGACTTGGTGGAAAAGATAATATTGTATCTTTGGACAACTGTATTACACGTCTGCGTCTTGAAATCAAGGACCCAGAAAAAATCGATGAGAAAAAAATAAAATCTGCCGGCGTTGCTGGGATTATGAGACCGGGAAAAACGGCTGTGCAGGTAGTCGTTGGTACAAAAGTACAATTTGTGGCAGATGAACTAAATAAACTGTGTAAATAGCGTGTACAAGCAGCAAGATGCAAGTGGTTGTGTGCTTGTAGAAACAGCAGCAAAGCATTATAATAAATGTAATAAGAGGGCATAACATGAAGGAATTTCAATATATAATTCAAGATAAGCTGGGAATTCATGCAAGACCGGCAGGCTTACTTGTGAAGCTGGCAAAGGGATACACGAGTAAGATAACCATTTCCAAAGGGGACCAGTTAGCAGATGTAACAAAGCTAATTGCTTTAATGGGACTGGGAATCAAAATGAATGATAAGATTACAGTCAGTGCAGAAGGAGAAGATGAAGCGCAGACAATCACAGCTTTACAAGACTTTTTCGTAACATATCTGTAATTTGAAATAATGCAGGAGGAATATTAGTTGGAACAGTATTGTGGGAAATCTATATATGGCGGGATCGCAATTGGCACAATTTCTTATTTTGAAGATGTGAAAAGGAAAGCTGTCAGATATGAAATCCAGGATGCAAAGCAGGAAATAGAACGTTTTGAGCGAGCAAGAGAAACAGCAATGAAACAGCTTTGTGACTTACAGAAAAAGGCATTGGCAGAAGTTGGCGAAGAGGCAGCAATGATATTTGAAGTACATGCCATGATGTTAGAGGATGACGATTATCTGGAGGCAGTATATGAAAGAATTCATCATAATAATGTAAATGCAGAGTATGCGGTAGAGATGGTAGGAGAAATGTTTGCGCAGATGTTTTCTATGATGGAGGATGAATATATGCGAGGCAGGGCATCGGACTTTTTAGATGTTTCGCATAGACTTGTGACTGTTTTATCTGACAATACCAATGCTGGGAAAGCGATACAACAGCCAGCAATTGTTGCAGCAAGTGATCTTGCACCAAGTCAGACTGTTCAGATGGAGAAAGATAAACTACTTGCGTTTGTGACAAAGTATGGATCAACTAATTCACATACGGCAATTCTTGCTAGAACGATGGGAATTCCGGCATTGATTGGTATTGATGTCAAAGCAGAATGGAATGGAAAATTAGCTGTGATAGATGGATATCATGGAATTCTTACGATTGAACCAGAAGAAGACTATGTAAAAGAGATGCAGGAAAAGCAGCAGGATGATATAGCAAGGGCGGCAGTGTTACAGAACCTGAAAGGAAAAGCCGATGTGACGAAGGATGGTACACCAGTGAAGTTGTATGCGAATATTGGTAATGTAGAAGATATATCCCAGGTATTAGACAATGATGCGGCGGGTATTGGGTTATTCCGGAGTGAATTTTTATATTTGGCAGCAGACCATTTTCCAACAGAAGAAGAACAATTTGAAGCATATAAAACGGTGGCAGAAGCAATGAATGGTAAAAAGGTCATCATCCGCACGCTGGATATCGGTGCTGATAAACAAGCAGGATATTTTGGGCTGGAGAAGGAAGAAAATCCGGCACTTGGATATCGTGCGATTCGTATCTGTCTGACACAGCAGGACATCTTTAAGACACAGTTGCGTGCAATATATCGTGCGAGTGCATATGGTAATATTGCGATTATGTATCCTATGATTATTTCGGTAGAAGAGGTAGAGCAGATTCGTGCAATTGTAGAAGAAGTAAAGAAAGAATTGCGGGAAGAAAATATTGCGTATGGTGAGGTAGAGCAGGGCATTATGATTGAAACACCGGCAGCAGTTATGATTAGTGATGAACTTGCAAAGAAAGTGGATTTTTTTAGTATTGGAACGAATGATCTGACACAGTATACGTTGGCTATTGACAGGCAAAATGCAAAATTGGATGATTTTTACAATACACATCATCCAGCTGTGGTTAAGATGATTGAGATGGTTGTAAAAAATGCGCATGCAGCAGGTATTTGGGCAGGTATTTGCGGAGAACTTGGGTCAGATACTGCACTTACAGAAACTTTTTTACGAATGGGAGTGGATGAACTGTCGGTGGCACCAACATCACTATTTACAGTCCGCGATAAGATAAGAAAGACAGATTTAACAAAATAGCGTTTATTTTTAATATTTGTTTGTATATTTTTACTTCCAATGTTACAATAAAGATATCCAATAGCCATTTTTGTGGGGGAAATATGGCGTGGTATTTTTATATGAAAATTAAGAGAAGGAGAGAAAATCATGGCAAACAGAATTATGTTAAACGAAACATCCTATCATGGGGCAGGTGCGATTTTGGAAATCGCAAATGAAGCGAAAGCAAGAGCATTTAAAAAAGCATTTGTATGCTCAGATCCAGACTTAATTAAATTTGGAGTTACAGGTAAAGTAACAAAAGTATTAGATGATGCGGAACTTGCATATGAAATCTATTCAGATATTAAGGCTAATCCAACAATTGAAAATGTAAAAAATGGTGTGGAGGCTTTTAAAAAGGCAGAAGCTGATTATATTGTAGCAATTGGTGGCGGTTCTTCTATGGATACAGCAAAAGCAATTGGTATCATTATTGCCAATCCAGAATTTGCTGATGTTAGAAGTTTAGAAGGTGTTGCACCTACCAAAAATCCATGTGTACCAATTATTGCTGTCCCAACAACTGCAGGAACGGCAGCAGAGGTTACAATCAATTACGTAATCACAGACGTAGAGAAGAAGAGAAAATTTGTATGTGTTGATCCACATGATATGCCAGTTGTAGCTGTTGTTGACCCAGATATGATGGCATCTATGCCAGCAGGATTAACTGCTTCTACAGGTATGGATGCTTTAACACATGCGATTGAAGGATATACAACAAAGGCTGCATGGGAGATGACAGATATGTTCCATATCAAAGCCATTGAGATTATTAGTAAGTCCTTACGAGGTGCTGTTGCGAATGAAAAAGAAGGCCGCGATGGAATGGCTTTAGGACAATACATAGCTGGTATGGGATTTTCAAATGTAGGTCTTGGAATTGCACATTCTATGGCACATACATTGGGTGCTGTATATGATACACCACATGGAGTGGCTTGTGCTATGATGCTTCCAATTGTTATGGAATATAATGCAGAATGTACAGGAGAAAAGTACAAAGAAATTGCAAGAGTCATGGGTGTTGAAGGTGTTGACCAGATGACTGTGGAAGAATACAGAAAAGCTGCAGTAGCTGCAGTACAGCAATTATCTATTGATGTAGGAATTCCAACAAAATTAGAAGCACTGAAAGAAGAAGATTTACAATTCTTAGCGGAATCAGCATATGCAGATGCATGTTGCCCAGGTAATCCAAAAGATACTTGTGTAGATGATTTAATTGCATTATTTAGAAAATTAATGTAATGATAGTGTAAGATAATAATGAAATGGGAAGGGCAGGACACCAGATGTGTGTCCTGCCCTTTTGCTAAAAAATCAAAAATCTTAACACTTTCTTTACATGAAGAAAGTCTTATTTATGATATACTTTAAAAAAAACGAAAGGCGTTTGATCGATTTGCAGTTTATTCATTCAAAATTTAAAGAAAAATTTCTTGAAACCCTAAAAGCGGTAGTACCAATACTTGCGATTGTGATGCTCTTGTGTTTTTCAATTGCACCCATACCGCCGAGTATTCTGGTAAGTTTTTTGATTGGAGCAGTTCTTTTGATTGTAGGAATGCTTCTTTTTAATGTCGGTGTAGAATTATCCATGACACCCATTGGTGAACGTGTTGGTTCGATTATGACACGCTCAAAAAGTCTTTTGATTGTAATACTTGTCAGCTTTGTAATGGGATTTGCCATTACGATTTCTGAGCCGGACTTGCAGGTGTTGGCACAGCAGGTTCCGTCTATTCCGAATCTGATATTAATTCTGGCGGTAGCCATTGGAGTTGCAGCGTTTTTGGTACTTGCAATTCTACGTATGCTATTTGGAATTCCATTGTCGTATTTGCTCGTGTTTTTTTATACGATTATTTTTGTTTTAACAGCATTTGTACCAGGAGATTTTCTTGCAATCGCATTTGATTCTGGTGGAGTAACAACAGGACCGATGACAGTTCCATTTATTATGTCATTTGGTATTGGTATTGCGGCAATCCGAAGCGATAAGCATGCAGCAGACGATAGCTTTGGTCTTGTAGCAATGTGTTCCATTGGACCAATTCTTGCAGTTTTATTACTTGGTATGATTTTTAACCCGGGTTCCGTGGAGCAGGTATCGGAAGCAATTCCTGTTATTGATAATACAGTGGATTTATGGAAATTGTTTGCAGTTGAGTTTCCTACATATATGAAAGAAATTGCAGTATCCATTTTACCAATTATTGTGTTTTATGGTATTGTGCAGTTGATTGCAAGAGATGTAAACAAAAGAACCTTAATTAAGATAGGAATTGGTATGGCATACACATATGTGGGACTTGTTCTTTTCTTAACTGGAGTAAATGTTGGTTTTATGCCTGCTGGTAATTATTTGGGACAGACAATCGCTGGTTTGCCTTTTGCATGGATTATCGTTCCAATTGGTATGATTATCGGATACTTTATTGTATTGGCGGAGCCGGCAGTCTTTGTTTTGACAAAGCAGGTTGAAGAGATGACTTCTGGGGCAATTTCAGCCAAAGCAATGGGACTTAGTTTATCCATTGGTGTTTCTGTGTCTGTAGGACTTGCGATGATTCGCGTATTAACAGGTATTTCGATTCTCTGGTTTTTGATTCCAGGTTATGCGATAGCTTTGATTTTAACCTTTTTTGTGTCAAAGATATTTACTGCGATTGCATTTGACTCTGGTGGAGTTGCATCTGGACCTATGACTGCAACATTCTTGTTGCCATTTGCAATGGGAGCTTGTGAAGCGGCAGGCGGTAATATTATTACAGATGCATTTGGTATTGTGGCAATGGTTGCTATGACGCCACTCATTACAATTCAGGTAATGGGATTAATTTATAAAGTGAAAGAAAGCAAGCTGCATAAAGCTGCAGTATATCAGGAGGTCCATACATCTTTGGATGCATATGGAGATATGGAGATTATCGATCTGTAGTAGCATAATAGAGTTGATAGTTCTCTGTAGAAAGGTATGGTGATTACAATAGGAAGTTTATATTTGATGACAACAATTGTTGACAGAAAGGTCGCACGTAAGTATGTGGACTTGTATGAGGAAAATAATTTACATGTTATGTATTTATCTCTAGGTTTTGGTACTGCTTCTAATGATATTTTAGATTATCTGGGATTAGAATCAACAGAAAAGGCAGTTGCATTCTCTGTTCTGGAGGAAGATTCATGGAAGACGATTAAACGGGAGTTAGAGAAGAAACTTAAAATTGATGCGCCTGGTGGAGGGATTGCCTTTACGATTCCACTTAGCAGCATCGGAGGCAAGAAAACATTACAATTTTTATTGGAAAGTCAGGATTATCAAAAAGAGGAGGAATCAACCTTGCAGAATACGATGCATGAATTGATTGTTGTAATAGCAGAACAGGGATATACAGAATTGATTATGGATGCAGCCAGAGCGGCAGGTGCATATGGTGGAACTGTTATCCATGCCAAAGGAACCGGTATGGAAGCGGCTGATAAATTTATGGGAGTATCACTCGCTGCGGAGAAAGAAATGGTATTCATAGTTACAAAAACGGAACAGAAAAAAGATATTATGAAAGCGATTATGGAGCATGCTGGATTAAATAGCAAAGCAAAAGCCATTACATTTTCTCTTCCGGTAACCGATACAGCAGGTCTTCGCTTAATTGAAGATTAACTTTTTATTACAACCGTCTCACAAAACGCGTCTTACAGAAAATACCAACATATGTTGGTATTTTTTGTAAGCTTCAAACAGTGCTTCGATGGTTGCAAAAAGGAGCGGTATGCGCTTTTTGCTGTATTAGCCTGGTTCGGCGATTCTACTGACACCGACATAGATTTCAGATATTTCATACCATGTCGGATAATCGACAATGCCTGTTTGTGGAAGATTGAAGATACGCTGAAAAGTTCTGACAGCATTCTCAGTTGCAGTACCAAAAATACCATCAGGAGTAATGGTAGGGAGCGCAGGGTAGTTTTGTGCAATTCGATTTAGCTGTTCCTGCATCTGTTGTACTTTGTTGCCGGAGGAACCAACGGTCAGATTGTAGCCAGGCCAGGAAGAGGGTACACCGGAAATTAGCTCGCTTGTGTTAATATACATATCACTGCCATAATAATAATGGATAATCTCGATGGGCTGATAACCTTCATCGCCTAAGAATTTGGAACCCCATTGACTTAGTCCATCACAGGTAACACGTTGACCGTCGCAGTAGGAAGTTAAAATTGGCTGCCGCACACCGGGTCTTGAAAGAAAGTTTGCAAAAATACTGTCTACAATGTAATCTACATTATCATAAATATTACGTCCACGCATCCACTTCTGGTCATAGGCAGTTGAGGAAGTGATGGTAAAGTCATACCCTTGGTTTCGATACCATTCTGTATATACTCTATTTAAGGTAAAAGAAAGAATGGCAAGTGTGTTGGCGTATAATGTATTCTCACTCCATGTCGCATATACTTCTGAAGAAACTACATTTTTGATATAATCACGATAACGAACATAATAATTAGGCGCACTGGCATCATTTGGAACTCCATCATGTACGATGATATATTCCGGAATAACGACACGGCTTAATACAATTTCGCCGGATTCATCCATTGGTTTGATTTCATCTTCTGGAATTTTGGGAGGATACATACCAAAAAGAGTATGGTCAGGAATAACGATATCTTCCGAGATAATTTGATTTTCGATTGGTTCCATACGCACAGGCTGGATTGCCAGTGTGTCTGGGAGAATCTCTGTGCCAGAAATAAAAACTGGGTCATAGCCTTCTGCATCAATTCTGATATTATATTCGGAATATGGTTGTTCAGCTACTGGTTCCATACTGTATTCAATTGGTGGTGCAGGAAGGTCGATGGTTGCTGTTTCGCCAGAATTATCAGTACGCAGTTGTTCGATAATGGTGTCGGGATTACCTGTATAAGAAATACTGATTGTTGCGTTGTCAATAGGAAGTAGACCCAAAACAGAATTTACTTGAATCTGTAGTTGTCCTGTTTGGGGTGTATCCTGCTGCATGCTGCGCAAAGCTTTGTTGGACATATAGTACCTCGTTGTACTTTGTTTACTTATGACTACTATATGCAAAAGAGTAAAAAGAGTTAATACAGCCTTGTTTTACTTCCTATTTACTTGATATCGCGAATAATTTGGTATATCATTACAAGAGAGAAACTAGCGAAAGGCAGAGGATAAAATGGATTTATTAGAGCTTAGAGATAGAATAGATGAAATAGATGCGCAGATTGTAGAACTTTACGAGAATCGTATGGATATCTGCAAGCAGGTTGCAGAGTATAAAATCAGTACAGGTAAAAAAGTGTTTGATAAGGTGCGGGAAGAAGAAAAACTGCGTAAGGTTAAGGCTTTGACACACAATGACTTTAATTGCCGTGGTATAGAAGAATTATTTGAACAGATTATGTCTATGAGCAGAAAATTACAGTATGGACTTTTGGCAGAGCATGGAAGCATGGGGAAACTCCCGTTTATTGGAGTAAAAGAATTAGATACTGCAAAAGCACGTGTTGTATTTCAGGGAGCAGAAGGTGCTTATTCTCAGGCAGCAATGCAACAGTATTTTGGTGATAAAGTAAATAGCTTTCATGTAGATACATTCCGTGATGCCATGAGCGCTATTGATGAAGGCAGTGCAGATTTTGCCGTTTTACCAATCGAGAATTCTACAGCTGGTATTGTAAGCGAGATTTATGACCTGTTGGTTGAATTTGAAAATTATATCGTAGGGGAACAGATTATTAAAATCGAGCATTGTTTACTAGGCGTACCAGGGACCAGAATGGAAGATATTAAAACAGTATATTCCCATCCACAGTCATTGATGCAAAGCGCAAGATATTTAAGTGAGTATGACTGGAAGCAGATTAGCATGCCAAACAATGCCTTTGCAGCAAAAAAAGTAGCTGATGAGCAGGATAAGACACAGGCAGCAATTGCCAGTGAATATGCAGGGAACGTGTATGGATTGGAAATACTTGAAAAAGGAGTAAATCAGTCTGATACGAATTCTACAAGATTTATTATTGTATCCAATCAGAAGATTTTTCTTGAGGATGCAAAGAAAGTTAGCATTTGTTTTGAAGTACCACATAAGAGTGGTTCTTTATACCATATGCTTTCTCATTTTATTTACAATAATCTGAATATGAATAAAATTGAAAGCCGCCCAATTGAGGATAGAAATTGGGAATATCGTTTTTTTATTGATTTTGATGGTAATTTATCAGATAGTGCAGTAAAAAATGCACTGCGGGGACTGCGTGATGAAGCACGGAATATGAAAATACTTGGTAATTATTAAATATACCGTAAAGAGGGAACACCATGAGAGTACATGAGTTGATGATTTATAAAGAGTTTGAGGAAGATACCATTCTGCATCAGATGACATGGCTGATGAAACATTATGCAGATGACAGTGATATTGAAAAGAAACGTGCCCAGGCATATGAATGTGTGCATAAGTTGTTAGAGCTTGCAGGCAGTCATGCATTTTATGGAAATTTGTGGCATTGTTATCTGACCAATCTTTTGGTGAATAATGAGAATAGTTACAGTAAGGCTTGTGAAATCAGAGGAGAAGTGGAAGGTACGGTTAATCAGGCAGTATTACATGACATGGCAATTTTTAGAGAATTGTTTGCCTATGATTTTACACCGATGGTTTCCGCACTTGCGCTCAATGGTTTTACCTATATTCTTGATTATGAAGGCAATGCGCAGGAGAGTAAAGTATATAATACCCGTATTCGTGACCGGATTTGTGAATTGGCAGTGAGGTTGAAGGAAGCAGAAACTGCAGAAGACATGAAATCTACAATGACACAGTTTTATAAAGAGTATGGTGTAGGTAAATTCGGACTTCATAAGGCCTTTCGTATAGAGCGTGATGAAAATGGAGTTCATATTAAACCAATTTTAAATATAGCTCATGTATATTTAAATGATTTGGTAGGATATGAGATTCCAAAACAAAAACTTGTACAGAATACCGAAGCCTTTGTAAACGGGAAAAAAGCGAATAACTGTTTATTATTTGGTGATGCTGGAACAGGAAAATCTTCTAGTATCAAAGCCATTGCGAATGAGTACTATGATAAAGGACTACGCATTATTGAAGTATATAAACATCAGTTTCAGGATTTGAATGATGTAATTGCGCAAATTAAAAATAGAAACTACAAATTTATTATCTATATGGATGATTTGAGCTTTGAAGAATTTGAAATTGAATACAAATATCTGAAAGCAGTGATTGAAGGTGGTTTGGAGAAAAAACCGAAAAACGTACTTATTTATGCAACTTCTAACAGACGTCATCTTGTAAAAGAAACATTTGCAGACAAAGAAGGCAGAAGGGATACTTTGCATTCCAGCGATACAGTGCAGGAAAAATTATCACTGGTATCACGGTTTGGTGTTACCATCTTCTTCTGCGCACCAGATAAAAAAGAATATCAGAACATTGTAAAAGTTCTGGCACAAAGAAATGATATAAACATCCCAGAGGACAAGCTTTTGGCTGAAGCAAATAAATGGGAAATTTCGCATGGAGGATTGTCTGGCAGAAGTGCACAGCAGTTTGTAGATTATCTTCTTGGATTATAGTGGAGCGTGATACAAATGAAAATAAAATTGTTTGCAGCAATTGATGTGGGTTCTTATGAAATTGCAATGAAAATATTTCAGTTTTCCTCAAAAAGCAATGCGAAGCATGAGGGGAGCATGAAAGAAATTGATCATATTAGACATAGAATTGAGCTTGGAACAGATACGTATGCGACGGGCAAAATCAGCTATGCGCGTATGGATGAGTTGTGTCGGATATTGCGTGAATTTGTGACAATTATGCAGACATATAAAGTGGATGCTTACAAGGCATATGCGACAAGCGCAGTTAGGGAAACTGAGAATACGATGATCATTCTTGACCAGATACGCATTCGTACAGGAATAGATGTTGAGGTTTTAAGTAACTCAGAACAGCGCTTTTTAGATTATAAGTCGATTGCATCAAAAGGAGAAGGCTTTCATAAAATTATGGAAAAGGGAACTGCAATTGCGGACCTTGGTGGCGGCAGTATGCAGTTATCTCTATTTGATAAGGATAGTCTCGTGACAACGCAGAATATCCGTGTTGGAGTATTACGTATTAGAGAGACAATGAATGTCTTAAAGCCAAGACCAAGCCAGGCAGAGAGCCTGCTGGAAGAGATGATAGATGCGCAGTTAAATGTATTCAAAAAATTATACTTAAAAGATAGAGAAATTAAAAATATTATTGTGGTAGATGATTATGTTTCTGGCATTTTGCAAAAAAGCATTGTGAAAGGAATGGATAAAGCAGGATACATTGACAGACAGTGCTATTTAGACTTTGTGGAGGATATCAAAAATAAAATGCCGGAATCAATTGCAAGGACGTATGGCATTGCAGCAGAAAATGCACAGCTATTACAGATTGCGGCTGTTATTATTCAGAGATTGCTACATATTATGGATGTAGAACTAATCTGGGCGCCAGGTGTAACACTTTGTGATGGAATTGCATATGAATACGCAGAACGTGAAAAACTGATTACATCGGAACATAATTTTGAACAGGATATCATTGCTTGTGCGGGTAATATCAGCAAACGATATATGGGCAGCAAAAAGCGTAGTGAGACGCTGGAGAAAATTGCACTGACTATATTTGATAGTATGAAAAAGGTACATGGACTTGGCAGAAGAGAGCGTCTCTTGTTACAGTTATGTACACTGATGCACGATTGTGGCAAATATATTAATATGTCTAACCTCGGAGAATGTAGCTATAATATTATTTCTTCGACTGAGATTATCGGATTGTCTCATAGAGAAAGAGAAATGGTTGCACATGTTGTCAAATATAATCACACAACATTTCCATATTATGAAGGAATGGGGCAGCATACACTGTTTGACAAACAGGAATATCTAGTGATTGCGAAATTGACAGCTATTTTACGCGTTGCAAATGGATTGGATCGCAGCCACAGGCAGAAATTTAAAAATATTAAAGCGCGTCTTATGGAAGATGAACTGCGCATTACAGTAGATACACTGGATGACATTACTCTGGAAAGAGAATTACTGAATACACGGGCGGATTTCTTTGAAGAAGTATTCAGTGTCAGACCGGTGATTAAACAGAAAAAGGTCATCTAAGGAGAGTAGAGATGGAAGATAGAAAAACGTTTAGAGACCCTTCGTATTATAAAAACAGGGAACTAAGCTGGATTCAATTTAATGATAGAATATTGGGAGAGGCAAGAGATAAAAGCAATCTTTTGTTTGAAAGATTGAAGTTTTTAAGTATTACAGCTTCTAATTTGGATGAGTTTTTTATGGTTCGTGTAGCTTCTCTAAAAGATATGGTAAATGCGGGATACAATAAAAAAGATATTGCTGGCATGACACCACAGGAGCAGCTTACAGAGCTTAATAAAGTAACTCACGATCTTGTACAGACACAGTATTCTACATACAAGCGTTCTTTGTTACCGTTATTAGCGCAGAATCATTTAAAGGTGATTGAGCGACATGAGGATTTGACAGAAGCAGAAGGCGCTTATGTAGATGCTTATTTTGCAGATAATGTATACCCTGTGTTGACACCAATGGCAGTGGATTCTTCCAGACCATTTCCGCTTATTCGAAATAAATCTTTAAATATAGGGGCGCTACTGCAGAAAAAAGATGATAAGGATGATGTGGAATTTGCTACAGTACAGGTACCAAGTGTACTTGCAAGAATTGTACCAATACCATCTGAACATAAAGAAAGTAAAACGGTTATCTTATTAGAAGAAATTATAGAGAGAAATATTCAAAAACTGTTTTTGAATTATCGTGTTATTTGTGCGCATCCATTCCGTATCATGCGCAATGCTGACTTGACACTGGACGAAGAAGAGGCAGCCGATTTATTAAAAGAAATTGAAAAACAGTTGAAAAAAAGACAGTGGGGACAGGCAATCCGTCTAGAAGTTGAAAACAACATTGATAAGCGGCTTTTAAAAATTATCAAAAAAGAGCTTTCGATTACAGAAGAAGAGATTTACTATATTGATGGTCCACTTGATCTGACATTTCTGATGAAAATGTATGGATTGGAAGGCTTTGAACATCTAAAGATTGGCAAACATATTCCACAGCCAGTATTAGAATTGCCATCCGACAAAAATATATTTGAACAGATTCGTAAAAGTGATATTTTATTGCACCATCCATATCAGTCTTTTGCACCGGTTGTAGACTTTATTCGGACCGCTGCAAAGGATCCGGATGTACTTGCGATTAAGCAGACATTATATCGTGTGAGTGGTAATTCACCGATTATTGCAGCACTTGCACAGGCGGCAGAGAACGGAAAACAGGTATCTGTTCTGGTTGAGTTAAAAGCCAGATTTGATGAGGAAAATAATATTGTCTGGGCGAAAATGTTGGAAAAAGCAGGATGTCACGTTATTTATGGTCTTGTTGGATTAAAGACACACAGTAAGATTACCCTTGTTGTCAGAAGAGAAGAAGATGGAATTAGACGGTATGTACATCTAGGAACAGGCAATTACAATGATGCAACAGCAAAACTCTATACGGATTTGGGATTGCTTACGTGCCGAGAAGATATCGGAGAAGATGCTACAGCTGTATTTAATATGCTTTCCGGTTATTCTGAACCACTTACATGGAATAAGCTCTCATTAGCCCCACTTTGGTTAAAAGATAAATTCTTATATCTGATTGAGCGAGAAAAAGAGCATGCTAAGGTAGGGGAAGCTGCACATATTATTGCAAAGATGAATTCCCTTTGCGATGAAGATATAATTGCAGCTTTGTATGAGGCAAGTGCGGCGGGCGTGAAAATAGATTTGATCGTCAGAGGTATTTGTTCTCTAAAGGTTGGAATTCCAGGTGTGAGTGAGAATATCACAGTGCGTTCTATTGTTGGGAACTTCTTAGAACATAGTCGTATTTTCTATTTTGAAAATGGCGGCAGGGAGGAGATATATTTAGGAAGTGCAGACTGGATGCCACGTAATCTGGAACGCCGTGTAGAGATTCTTTTCCCAATTGAGAGGAAGGAACTCAAAGAAAAGGTAAAACATATTCTGGACGGTCAGTTGAAGGATACTTTAAAAGCACATGTGTTGCAGCCGTCAGGAGACTATGAGAAAGTAGACAGACGCGGTAAAGTATTATATTGCAGTCAGGAAGCTTTTGTACAGGAAGCAAGACTGGAAGCAGAACAGAATAAAGAGGAAGGAAATCAGAGAGTCTTTATTCCAGAGACTCATATTGAAGTAGAATAATGTATGAATAGAATTATATTAGCATCGGCTTCTCCTAGAAGAAGGGAATTGCTTTCGCAGATTGGTATTGCATATGAGGTAAAACCAAGTCAGAAAGAAGAAGTGATTACAAAGACTGTGCCTGCTGACATTGTACAGGAACTGGCATATCAGAAGGCAATGGATATTGTTTCGCAGTGGAAAGGTGCTGTGGATGCAGAACAGAGAAAAGAAACAGTAGTTGTGATTGGCGCAGACACCATTGTAACGCTGGATGGTTGTATTATGGGAAAGCTGGCCGATGATGCAGATGCGTGCCGTATGTTATCTATGCTACAGGGCAGGACACATCAGGTTTATACGGGAGTATGTCTTGCTGTAATACAAAATGAAGAAGTGACAACGACTGTTTTTGCAGAGAGTACAGATGTGCATATGTATCAGATGTCTGAAGATGAGATTAATGCATATGTAGCAACTGGGGAGCCGCAGGATAAAGCGGGTGCATATGCAATTCAGGGCGGATGTGCTGCCTATATCAAAGGTATTAGCGGCGATTACAATAATGTAGTTGGTTTGCCCGTTGCAAGGGTGTATCAAGAACTAAAACAGAAGGGACTGCTTTCGTAAGCAGAGATATTTCAAAGAAGAAGAGAAACGCACTGACGTTTTGCGGAAGGACAGAAAATATGGTAAAGGCTGTTATTTTTGACCTGGATGGTACATTAGCAGATTCTCTGGAATCTATTGCGTACTGTACAAACAGAGCGCTTGCAAAGTATGGATTTGCACCATTTGAGAAAGAGCGCTATAAATATTTTGTCGGTGACGGGGCAGCAGAATTGATAAGACGAGCACTGGTGCATTCTGGTGATGAAGCATTAGCGTTTTATGACAGGGTAAAAGCGGAATATGATGTTTTGTTTGAAACAGATTGTATGTATAAGGTAGAACCATATGATGGTATTATAGAGTTACTTCATGCATTAAAAGAGAGAGATATCAAAATAGCGGTATTATCCAATAAACCGCATGAGAGGACGCAGGATGTCATTTTGACTTTATTCGGCGAAAGACTATTTGATGCAGTACAAGGGCAAGTAGACACTATGAATAAGAAGCCGAGTCCGGACGGTGTGTATTATATTGCAAAACAGTTTGGACTTGAGATAGCAGATATTGTTTATGTAGGTGATACCAATACGGATATGCAGACTGGTAAATTGGCAGGTGCCTTTACAATCGGTGTACTGTGGGGATTTCGTGATAGAAAAGAACTGGAGGAAAATCATGCGGATGCGATTATTGAGACGCCGCATGAATTAATACAATATATATGATTAAATTAATTGCAACAGATATTGACGGAACACTGGTAAAGGATTCTTCGGCTTCTTTGTATCCAGAATTGCTGGAAACCGTGGAGGCACTAGTAAATCAGGGGATGATTTTCTTTGCTGCCAGCGGAAGACAATATTATAGTATTAGAAATATGTTTGATAGTGTTGCTGACAAAATTGGTTATATTGCAGAAAACGGTGCACATATCCGGCTTGGAGATAAGGATTTGCAAGTTGTTGCGATGGAAAGAGAACACGTGGTAGCTATTATTAATCAATTACGTCAGTATAGTGATACCTGTGATATGATTATCTCAACAACAGAGGGCAGTCTTGTGGAAAGCAAGAATCAGGATTTTCTTGACTTAATCACATATGGATATCACAATAAATTTACACAGGTAGAAGATGTGCTTGCGGGAAATGCACCAATTATCAAAATAGCCATTTATAGAAAAGGAAGTATACGAGACCTTGGGGAAAGTGTCTTGATTCCTGCATGGAAGGATAAAGTAAAAGCCTGCATGGCTGGTGAAGAATGGGTAGACTTTATGGATGCCAGCGTAGATAAAGGCAATGCACTTACGTTTATTCAGCAATACTTTGATGTAACGAAGGAAGAAACAATGGCATTTGGCGATAATGGCAATGATATTGGATTGATGAAGGCTGCGGGTGAAAGCTATGCAGTAGAAAATGCAGTAGAGGAAGTCAAGGAAGCGGCAAAGCATATTTGTCCTGATTATACGAAACAAGGTGTATGCCAAGTGCTTAAAACAGTATTACAGAAAAAAGAAGATGAATGGAGGAATTAGATATGCATGAGTATGATGATGCGGTATTAACATGTTTTTTGAAAAATCAGAGCCAGTTATTTCCGGAGGATGTTGCTGAAAATTTGGAAGAGGCAGAGAATTTTCTTGAGGAATGCATGGCGGTTGTGGTAGATTCCCTAAAGGAAGTATGGGAGTATTTTGATGAAGAAGGTGTTGATCTAGAAGGAAGAACACCTGAGGATATTTTAGAAGCCGAGGAAGTATTTGAAGTCGGTGATGGAAGATATCTGATTGTGGAAGGATAAGAAAGTATGAAATTAATTATCACTGATTTAGAAGAGTTCAATATTCCAGTAGAAGGAGAATATAAACTTATCAAACCACAAGGGGATATCAGACATTGTATTGGTTGTTTTGGCTGTTGGATCAAAACTCCCGGAGAATGTGTGATACAGGATGGATATGAGAAAACCGGCGCTGATATGGGCAAGTGTACAGAAATGATTCTGATTAGTGAATGTTGCTATGGTAGTGTAAGTCCTTTTGTGAAAACGCTGCAGGATAGGTCAATTTCCTATATTCACCCTGATTTTATAATGCGGAAAGGTGAGATGCACCATAAGCGCAGATATACGAATGTAATTACGGTGACAGCACATTTTTATGGGGAGAACATCACGGAAGAAGAGAAGCAAACCGCACGTAATATTATGGAAGCGAATGCAGATAATTATGATGGCTGTGTAAAAGAAGTTCATTTTTATAAATCGGCAAAAGAACTGGAGGGCATAATACTATGAAAATCGCGTTACTGAATGGAAGCCCAAAGGTACAAAATAGTGCCAGCGGAGCGTTGCTGGAAGATTTAAAACGTTATATTACAGAAAAAGCGGATGTTGTTAACTATAGTTTGCATAGACCTGTGATTTCGGAAACAGTACTGGAAGAATTGCAAAAAGCTGATGCGTGGGTGTTTGCATTTCCGCTGTATGTAGATGGAATTCCAGGACACTTGCTTTCCTGTCTGAGACAACTGGAAAAAGTGGCATTACAAAATCCAAATCGACATATTTATGGAATTGTGAATCTTGGTTTTTATGAAGGTATTCAAGCTGAATATGCACTTCAGATATTACGCAATTGGTGCGTCAAAACAGGATATGTCTGGAGTGGCGGCATTGGTGTTGGCGGTGGTGGTAGTCTTGCTATGATGCCAAGTGCAGAGCAGGGAAAAGGACCTAAGGCACCAGTAGATAAGGCATTGGCTGTTCTTAGCGATAAGATACTGAAATTAGAAACGTGTGAAAATGCGTATGTATCCGTTGCATTTCCGAGATTTCTGTATAAAATGGCAGCACAGATGGGGTGGCGCCAGTGCATTAAGCAAAATGGCGGCAAGAAGAAGGATTTAGGAAGAAAATTATAATAGAAGGATTGTTCTGCCCTACACAAAGGAGGCTTCGCCTCAAGGCGTTTCGGGCAGAACTTGATGTCTCGGTGCTTCATTAAGAAAATGCACAAAACGGTTAAAAGTCGCGCCTGTTACATATGCTACGATTTTCTGTAAGACGAGTTTTGCGAGACGGTTGCAATAAAAACCATCAAAAGCAGGTGCATAGAAATACTTACATTTTTCTGACGAGTACCTTTGCAAAAATAAAAGCAAAGATACATTACAAATATCAAAACTAGCAGATAAGGACGTATTATCATACCAAGCGCTGCGCACTTTTACTATGCAACAGTTTCCTCTAAGAGGTGACGGGTTCTAGTTATTTGGTAAAGAAGGAGGATAAAATCTCCGCAAGACCATCGTTGTTGTTATCAGCTGGTGTTATGACATCTGCAATATCCTTTACTGACTGAGCGCCATTTAACATTGCAACGCCAGTACCGGCAGCTTCTATCATGGAGATGTCATTGTCGGCATCTCCGGCAGATAATGTATTTTCAATTGCAACACCAAGATATTCTGAGAGATATTTCAGGGCAAAGCCTTTGCCAGAGTCATAAGGGATAAGCTCCAGATATTTATCATTAGAGAAAATCATCTGAATTCTATTCTCTGCCCATGTGCTTAAACTGTCACAGAAGGCTTCCAGTCTGCTTCTGTCATCTAGACAGATGGTGTGTAATTTATAAGGAGGCTTGTCTAACATACCAATAACATCTTCTGTGATGTGGTATGGCAGATGGATAGTTTTGGTATAATAATCCAATTCCGGACCATGCTCGCTTGTGATAATGTGCGTATCGGTATAGGTCTGACAGTAAAGTCCGGCCTGTTTTGATGCTTCGACTAAGTGGGCAGCATCTTCCAAAGAGACACGCTTCTCTAGTAGGAGTCTGTCGTTATCACAGTCATAGATACATCCCCCGTTGTAAGCAATAATATACATACCAGGATAATCCAGATGCAGAGTTTCTTTTACTTCCAAAACACTCAATACGGGTCTACCAGAAATCAGGACAAGTTTATGTCCGTTTGCGGCAATTGTATCCAGTGCTTTACGCGTTTTTGGGGTGATTTCTTTGGCATCATTTAAGAGCGTACCGTCTAAATCTGTAAAAAATATTTTGGTGTTTTTATTGTGCTCTTTTTTGATGTTTAATAGAATATCCTCTGGAATCACAAGTTTGCCATATCCGGTTGCAAGGTCAAGTTTTGGTTTGGCAGCACCATGAAAGTCAGAACCGCCGCTAATGAGTAAATCATATTTGGATGCAAGAGCGCGCATCTGTCTTTCTTCAGAAGCATTGTATGTTGCATACACAGCTTCTAATCCAACCAGGCCAGCTTCTTTTAATGAAGCAACCAATTTGTCGAGTCTGGCGTCACTCATGTGATATAGCACGGGATGTGCCAAAATTGGAACACCATCTGCTTCTAGAATTAGTTTCACAGCCTGCTTAGGTGTAACTTTCTCACGTGGTACGAAGTAAGGGCAGTGGTCACCAACATAACGGTCAAATGCCTCTGGAAGGCTTTTGACATAGCCGTACTTTAATAAAAAGCGGGCATAGTGAGCTCGAGTAATAACAGCTCCTGGAAATTCGGATAATAATTTTTCGTAAGAGATATCAATTCCTGCTTCCTGTAGGCGTGCGCACATTTTCTGGTTGCGTAATATACGGGAGTCCACAAAGGATTGGATATGTGCTTTAAATACCGGCGCATTGCAGTTGATATATAGACCTAAAATATGAATATCTTTGCCTTCATATTCCGTTGAAAATTCAATGCCCGGAATTACTTCGATGGGTTTTCCTTTGACCGCTGCTAATGCTTCCTCGATGCCTGCTGTTGTATCGTGGTCGGTAAGTGCAAAAGCGGAGAGACCTTTTTCTAATGCATAGTGTACAAGCTCTGTTGGTGTTAAACTTCCGTCGGATTTGTTAGAATGTACATGTAAATCAACAATATTCATAAATATCCCCCATTTGTTAAAATAGCGTGAAAAACCTTTTTGTTAATAGATTTTTCACGCCAGATGTTAGTTGAGTGTACTAATTTTCGTCATCTTCTTTGTTTGCTGTATAAACAGTTCTCTTTCTAGCCATTTCATCGCTTTCGAGATATTCGTCATAAGTAGTAATCTTATCAATTAATGTACCATTTGGAAGAATTTCCATGATACGATTTGCTGTTGTCTGAACAAATTGATGGTCATGGCAGGCAAATAATACAACGCCTGAGAATTTGATGAGACCGTTGTTCAGTGCTGTGATAGATTCCATATCAAGGTGGTTTGTAGGTTCGTCTAAGAGCAGTACGTTTGCTGCAGATATCATCATTTTGGATAATAGACATCTAACTTTTTCGCCACCGGATAACACACGTACTTTTTTGACACCGTCTTCGCCAGGGAATAACATTCTTCCGAGGAAACCACGTACATAGGTTACATCTTTGACAGGAGAATAGCCTGTTAACCAGTCAGTGATTGTTAAGTCATTATCAAATTCAGCGGTGCTGTCCTTTGGAAAATATGCCTGTGATGTGGTAACGCCCCATTTGTATGTTCCTTCGTCTGGCTCCATTTCGCCCATTAAAATCTTGAATAAGGTTGTTTTG
>JAFUQM010000078.1 GCA_017472325.1 Lachnospiraceae bacterium | reverse complement strand
CTAATGCTTCTGTTGTTACCTTTGTCGTAGATAACTCCAGGTTTGCTTCTGCATAGTTATATCCAGCTACTCTCACATATACGGTCTGTCCTGCTGCCAGTGTACATGGTACTTCTACGGTTCCAGTGCTGGAAGAATTACCACATAAGTAATTTCCGCCTTTTTTATCATACAGATATAACTGGCTTCCTGATGTCTCATCTGTTCTATTTGTAGAGAATACATAATAGCCTGCTTCTGCTGCAGTAAATAGATACCATTTGTCTTCTGATGCTCCTACACTAACAGCGGTTGCCTGACTAGGGCTCATCACTGGTAACTTGCTTACAGATAAGGTTACATCTGCCATATTGTAAGAGTTTCTACCCTGTACATTCAGGTAAACCTTTTCACCTGCCTGCATTGCATATTCATATGTCTGTTCACCAGATCTAAACTGCCAAGTCTTAAATGATGAATCCGTACCGACAGTTTTATAAAATCTTATATAGTTATAAACATCACTGTCGTACTCATCTTTCTGTGCCTTAAATGTATACACATTAGTCTCTGGAGCAGTAAATTCAATCCATTCAACTTCTTCTTTATCTACTGTTACATCTAAAGCTGTCTCCATACTTAACTGCTTTGGCTCGAATTTGGCAATTTTAACTGTAAATGTGTCATTTTCTGAATCACCGCTTACTTTCACATATACAGTCTGTCCTGCTGTCATACTATACATAGTATTCTTCTTTCCGGATGTAACCCAGGAGCTAGCTACATTTGGATTATCATATACATACATATAACAAGAATAAGCGCCTTTTGCCGTAAATTCATACACAGCATCTTCTTTTGCTGTATAGGAGATAACAATATCATCTCCATCTCCTGGTACTACTGTATCTCTTCCTGGATCTGCAACCTGGATAGGTGTAATGTTCACAGCAATGCCCTGGTTATAAGCATATGTACTATTGTTAATCAGTTTAATATACACTGTCTGCTTTGCAGATAATGCAACATAAGTATAGTCTCCTCTGTTTGTAGCAACTGGATCAGCATTGAGAGTGCTGTATACTTCCATGCCCTTGCTGCTAGAATCGCTCAGTCTAAACATATAGCAACCATCTTTTGGTGCTGTATATGCAATCCATTCTTCTGACTGTGCATCTACGGTTACATAACTGTAATAACCTTCTATTAACTCAACAGAACCGATATTCTGTGTAGCGTCTAATTCGCCTGGTGCATTATCATCAAAGTAACGTCTGCCAATTGCATAAGCATCACCTACAGAAGTTACTTTAACAGTATATCTGGAGATAACTTCTTTTGTAATCTTAGATTTTACTTCGATTGTTGTAGTACCTGCTCTTAACGCTTTCAATGTTGCATGGTATGTACCTGGATTTGCTTTGATAGAAGCTACCTTCTTGTTGCTGCTAGTCCATGTTAAGGAATCAGAACCCGTGAACTCAGCCTCATAGTTTCCACACGTATACAGTGTATATGTGTTACCGGATACAAACAATTTATTTCCACTTATCATACCATCACTAATGTAAGAATTATTACGGTAATCTGTAACAACAGAGATGCGCTCACCCGCATTCTTCTGACCGTCCAGTACTCTTACTATACTTGCTGGAATCTTCGTTGTCTTTACAGTTGTCTTTGCTACCTTAGAAGCAATATCATCATACATTGCTGTCACAGTCACATTGTACTTAGACTGCTGTGTCAGACCTGGAATACTCCAATAATAATATTTCTTTTTATCCAGTGTATCGTCTTTGCCAATTGCCCAACTACGATCCATACTTTCTCTGGATACATAGGAACTACGGATTGTACGTCCTCTTTCATCTGTTACATCAATTCTGAAAGCTTCTGCGCCGCCTTCATATGTAAACTGGATGTATGCATAACTATTAGCCAATGTTGCAAAAGGAAATTTCAGATTCTTAGCATTTGCAATTTTTAAGTTCTTCACTGGCTCTAATGCTGTAGAAGTCAGTGTTGCTTTTGCTGTTGCCTGACCTTCATTACGTGCTACATAGTAGTCTGTCAGATCAACCTCAAGCTTACCGCCTTCTGCAATTGCTGTCACACAGCCATTTTCTAAATCTAACTTGAATTCCTCGCTTGCAGCAAATGCATTGAGTAACGCTTCATCTCTTACCACATAACGAGCATAATTACCTGTTAATTTCTTATTGCCTTCATAGTAAGTGAGCATATCTTCAAGTGCTACACTCTGACCTACACTCAGTTTTACTTTGTTGCCAGTTACTTTATCAGCTGATGCCAAAATACGTAATTGTACCATAGAGGAACACTGTGTATTTTCATCCTTTACTTCTACATACACAGTACCAACACCTGCAAACTTAACAATACCTTTTTTGTCTACAGTAGCAAGTTTTGTAGTACCATACTAATCTATATACTCATCTAAATCCTCATCATATACCATATCTACTACTTCATCTACAGCATATGTCAGTTTTGGATTTACATATGTTAGCTGTAATGTGCCATCTAATGGAAGTGGTTCCCATTTCCAATCATTGGAATCCATTGTCGCATCAAACTCTTTTGCGTTAAAACCACCTTTTACTGCCATTGTCGCTTTACCGTCGGACAGTTTTGCCTCATAATAATCTATCTCATCATCTTTATCATAATCTACTGGCGTTGCATCACTCATGTATCCCCAGAGTGCATCTACCTGTACCTTCGTTGTTGTAAAGCCTTTTGTTGTACCTTCCGCTGAAAGGGTTACGTTATTGCCGTTTT
>JAFUQM010000007.1 GCA_017472325.1 Lachnospiraceae bacterium | reverse complement strand
GCCATAATGCCCGTAATAGTCAAACATCTGACTTTGGACACTTTTCTCACTTCTGTATTAACATATTCCTTTTGAGGTTCTTTGATGAACGCTTTTACAGTCATATGAACACCTCCTCTTATAGCAAACGTGATAAATATTTCTCAAAATGAACACCATGTACCTGTGGAATCTTTGCTTCTGATGCTTCTTTAATTGCTATCTGTAAAAAGTCTGTTGCTTTCTCCATTGCTTCACGGACAGTCAGTCCATTGACTAACGTCCCGCAAATAACAGAGGAGAATAAATCTCCCGTTCCCGAAAATCCCATACCAGTATATGGAGTTTCTATATAATATGTGTCTTGATTAGAAACTGCAAAATTTCCAATCTTTTCTTCACCATCCTTCTTACGAAGAATCCCTGTTACGATAATGGTCTGTTCCGTCTGTGCCTTCGCCAGGAGTTTTTGACAAATTCCCTGAATTCTATCCAAATAATCATCCTCGCACCGGTATAAAATAAGTTCCCTATAACTTTCATCCACAAGCAGGCAAAGTTCTGTCAGATTTGGGGTTATCACGTCCGCTCTTACAGTCAGTTCTTTCATTCCCGCAAGAAGTTCCTCACTAAATACATCATAGGTTTCGCCGTGGTCACCCATCACAGGATCAGCCAGATATAGCGTATGTTTATCTTTAAAATTTTGCAAAAAATGAGCTACCTTTTCTATCTGTTTTGCACTTGCCAGATATCCAGAATGGATACCTTCAAATGTCATTCCCATCTGCTTCCACTTCTCTGTAAAATAATCCATTCTATTTGTATAATCGTCACAGTAATAATCATCAAATCCTGTCTGCGCTGTTAAAATTGCTGTCGGTAATGGACATGCCTGAATACCGAGTACTGAGATAACTGGAATGGCTGCAGTAAGAGAACATTTGCCAAATCCTGACAGGTCGTTAATTAAAGCTATTCTTTTCATACGATTAATCTCCTAAGTACTTCTGCATCACATATAACTTATACCATAATTGGCATTGTGAAAATATCCAGTTTTACTTTTATCAACCATACCAGTTCTATTTTCTTATTTACGATTTTTCTTCGCCTGCTCATCCCAAAAGTGGCAATCATCTCTGCCAATAACTTCGGAGGTAAATGGCGTGCCGTCATTTCTCTTATAATGTTTCGTTGCACGCAACACATATTTTGCACCTATATATACAATCGGTACATTAAAAAATACAATCAGAATATTTCCCAAATCAGAAAATGCCCATAAGTTACCCAGTTCCAACCCTGCAATATTACACAAAATGCCAAAACCTGCAACAAACAATGCCACAATACGCACACCATTGATAAATCCCCTGTCCTTACGAATGCGATTCGCAGCAATTTCCGAAAAGCTAATCATACCAAGCAAACAGGTATAAGCAAACAGACAGAAACATAACGTAATCAAAAATGTAATCACTGCATTGGCTGCAATCCCTGTTGTCAATGTTGCAATAGACTCCGTGAATTTGGGCAGCTTATCCATCAAAACCCAGCTTTGCGCATTTGGACCGTCCCAACAATGCGCCATCACTACAACAAATCCGGACAAGGTACAGATGACCATCGTATCCAGAAACACTCCAATAGATGCCAATATTCCCTGTTCACATGGATGTTTGGCATCCGCCGCAGCAGCTGACATCGTAATCGTACCTTGCCCAGCCTCATTGGACATTAACCCACGCTTTACACCCTGCGCCAAAACCGTTCCAAACAGTCCACCAAAAATTGCCTCCGTTTTGAATGCCCCTACAAATACCGCTGTAAAGAAATAGGGAATCATCTTAAAGTTTAAAATAATCAATACTAACACTGTAACAATATAAATTCCTGCCATAACTGGCACCATTCTATCAGTCCATTTTGATACCTTTTTAATACCACCAAACGTTACCATTGCTGTTACGATTACAATCATTGTCCCAACAATATAATAGAATGCAGAATCTGCAGCTATCGTAGAACCCGTAACAATTTCCGCCATTCTTCCAACAGAAGATACTACATTAAATCCCTGTGCCGGCAGACAGCAAAGTGCATACAGAATATATAACAAAGACAAAAACACGCCTATCCATGCTCTATTTCCAAGAAGTTTTCTTCCATAGAACGGAAGACCCCCAACAAATTCATCCTCTTTCTTTTCTTTGAAAATTTGCGCCAATACCCCTTCTATGTAAGCAATTGCCATTCCAAAAAAAGCAGATACCCACATCCAGAATAGCGCACCCGGACCACCGACTGCAATCGCACCCGTTACGCCAATAATATTGCCCGGTCCAACACGCATTGCTGAACTTAACAAAAATGCTGCTAAGGGAGAAATACCAGTTGTAACGCTTCTCTTTTCCGTCATGATTTTAATTCCCTTTATAAAATGAGTAACCTGCATAAATCCAAAACGAAAACTAAAATAAACCCCTGAACCAAGTAATAAAATAATGGCAAACGAGAAATTACCTAATAACGGAACACTCGCATACCATTCAAAATTTGTTGGAAACTCCCACAAAAAATCTGATAGTGGACCGATAAATGAAAATATTCTGTTGATTGAATCAAAAATGTTTTGCATGCTATACTCCTTATCCCTGAATGTAATCGATGTTTATAAAATATCATATCTAGTGTATAATGTATATCATGAAAGTAATTCCAACAGCGAAAAATATAGAGACATCTATATTTATTTTACATACTTTAAATACATTTTCTACATTGGAGGCCCTATGAATTATAGATTAGACAAATACGGGAACAATATTTCTATTTTAGGCTTTGGTTGTATGCGTTTTCCACAGACACTTGGAAAAATCGACATGCAGGAAACAGAAAACGAAATTATGACGGCATTTCAGGCTGGCGTTAATTATTATGATACGGCTTACGTATATCCTGGTAGCGAAGCTGCTTTAGGAGACATACTTGCCAAAAATAAGATTCGCAGTCAAGTGTATATTGCAACCAAACTGCCTCATTATCTCATAAAAAGTGTCGAAACGATGGAAAAACTTTTTAACGAGCAGTTAAACCGTCTTAAAACAGACTATGTTGATTTTTATTTGATGCATATGCTCACTGATGTGCAAACATGGGAACGACTAAAAGAACTCGGTATCGAAAAGTGGTTAGAAAATAAGAAAAAGAGTGGTGCAATCAAACAAATAGGTTTCTCCTATCACGGAAATTCCGATATGTTTTGTCAGTTAGTAGATGCTTATGAATGGGATTTCTGTCAAATTCAATACAATTACATGGACGAACATTCCCAGGCCGGCAGAACTGGTCTAAACTACGCTCACAAAAAAGGACTTCCTGTCATTATCATGGAGCCACTAAGAGGTGGAAGACTGGTAAATCGTCTGCCAGAAGAAGCAACGCAGATTTTTGCCAATTATCCAATTCATCATACGCCTGCGCAATGGGCATTCCGCTGGTTATGGAATCAATCAGAAGTAACCTGTGTTTTGTCTGGCATGAACTCCGACGAAATGGTAAGAGATAATATCCAGACAGCCTCTACCGTCACAGTCGGTGAACTCGGAGAATCCGAAGAGGCTATGCTAAAACAGGTGGTAAGTGCAATTAACAGCAAGATGAAAGTCGGTTGTACAGGCTGTGGATATTGTGTGCCATGTCCCAAAAATGTAGATATTCCTGGAACTTTTGCGGCATATAACCGCCGTTATACGGAAGGAAAATCCCGCGCACTCGTTGAATACTTTATGTGTACAGCGCTTCGCAAAACTTCAACCGCAGCCTCGAATTGTATCGAATGCGGCAAATGCGAAAAGCACTGTCCACAGCATATTGAAATTCGCAAGGAACTTAAAAACGCCCAAAAAGAGTTAGAAGGTCCTCTGTATAAAATAGCCAGAAAAATTGTCGAGATGTTAAAAGCATTTTAGTGCATAAAACTTACTTCTCTTGCGGATAAACTAATCTCCACTGTTTGCGAAGTGCATCAGCCACTTCCATCACAAAAATACTGTCATCCAAAGGCATAGAACAACTTTCCAGTTCTTTATGTTCGATTCTTTCGATACATTCTTGGAACTGATATTCATATCCACTAAACTGTTTCGGTACGTCTATATGTTCTATCAAGCGGTCTTCCGTATCAAACACCGAAACAGATTGTGGATTATTGATATTCTCTACCACAATATAACCTTTGTCACCATAAAAAATGCCTTTACGGTCTGAACGCGCCGTAATGCCATGAGTCAGCACAGCCATGCGACCATCCTTATAAAAAATTGTAATGGTTTCCATTCTGTCTACACCAGTATCCGTAAACTGTACAGAAGATTCTATCCGTTCAATCTCTTTCCCAAAGTGCATGATAGCAAAGTTTAACCCATACACACCTACATCCAATAATGCTCCACCTGCTAACTCTGGATTGGTAATCCTGTCAATATGATCAATATCATATGATAAATTTGCTGTCAGAGTCGACACTGTACCTATCATTCCGCTGTCTAGTATTTGCCGAATTATCTGTCTTGATGGCATATATCTTGGCCAGATTGCTTCTGCCACAAAAACACCTGCTTTTGCTGCAAGTTCCTTAATCTCTCTGGCTTGTCGGCTATTTAAAGTAAATGCTTTTTCACACAGAACAGGTTTTTTATGTGCAATGCACAGCTTCATATCTTCATAATGACGTGAATGTGGCGTCCCAATATAAACCAGTTCTACTTCTGGATCAGAAACCAGTTCTTCATAACTGCCATATGCTTTTTCAAATCCATATTCTTCTGCCGCCTGTTTTGCCCGTTCCAATGTACGTGAAGCAATTGCATAACATTCCACACCTTCTAAATATTCCATTGTCGGCGTAACTGCTTTTACGATTTTCCCAGTACCCAATACTCCAACTTTCATATATTGCGATTCCTCCAATCTGATATTTACTTATATAATAGACTATAAATTATGGTTCAATCAAGTAGAAGGGATAAATCAAAGATTGATTTATCCCTTAACTCAATATTTTAAACTTATTCAAATATCATTTTCCGTTTTATAAATATGTTTTAAAATACCACTTAGATTAAACCTTCTTTTTTCAACCATTCTACTTCATCATGAATTGTTTCCTGGTAAGAACGGGTACGGTAGCCTAACTCTTCTTTTGCTTTGGAATAGTCAAAGTTATTATTTCTTGCCAGATTATACACAGAGAATGTTGTCATCATTGGTTTTTTTACCAGTTTTTTCTGCCTGTTTTTCTAATGTACCCGCAATTTTATCAGCCAATCCAAGCGGCAGATAAAATTTAATCTGCTGGCAGTTGCATTCTTCATGTAACATATCACACAACTGTTTTAATGTAACTTCTTCATTTGCAAGAATGTAGCATTCCCCAACACGACCTTTTTCAACTGCTGCAATACAACCTGCAGCCAAGTCACGAACATCACACAAATTAAAGGACCCCTGCATACCAATCGGCATCTCGCCTTTGATAATTTTAATCAAGGTACCCGTTGTCTCACCAACTGCATGATCATTTGGACCTAAAATACCACTTGGATGTACCACACATGCTTTTAATCCCATAACTTTTGCTGCATCTAACACCATCTGTGTTGCTTTGGCTTTAGACTGACTGTAAGCACCTACAACTTTTGCCGGATCACATGGCTCTAATTTTTCTACTTCTTTAATCTTAGTTCCCATAGGAGCTTCCGGAATCGCACCAGTGCTGCTCACATAAACCATTTTCTGACATTCTGGATGTGCCAGACATTTCTCAATAATATTTCTTGTTCCGCCAACATTAATGTTCATCAATTTTTCATTGTATGCTGGGTCAACAGTTACAAGACTCGCACAGTGGATTACAACACTGTGCATTCCCTCCGGAACAGTAAAGAACGCTTCCAGAGAATCTGCATCGCACAAATCTCCTAGGCAGATTTCTACATCCTTTGGAATAAAACGTACTGATTTATCGTTAGGTAACACCAAGGCTTTTACCTTATCTCCTCTTTCTAACAACTGGCTGCAAACGTTGCTTCCTAAAAATCCTGCTGCACCTGTTACTAAATAAACAATATTACTCATAATCCCTTCTCCTTCTCTCGATTAAGTGGTTGTTGTTTCATTTGATGTTATGACTATATCGCTTATTTGTTTTTAAAAAGTTTATTAATTGTTAAAGTTATGTTAAATGAGGGGATTTTCCCTTGAAAGATATATATTTTTAAAGCCTAGCATATAAAACCATGCAATAAAGCCTTTATCATACACCCTTTCATTGCTTAATTCTCCAAATCATGCTATTATCAATGTATGTAATCGACATACTTTTTAAGGGGAATAGGAGTGTCTTTTTATGAATGTTAAAAGCAAAAATAATTTATTTACAGCTTGTATTACTGTAGCCAAAACATTTTTTGGTTGTGCTGTATTTTTTCTTTTCCTATTTGGAATCATTTGTGAAATCTTTTATCCAGATGAACGTGATGTAGTAACTACAAACTGTCGTCTATTTGAAGCCAATTGGGAACAGGTCTTAGAAAATGGCGAGAGAGTTTCTGTCGAGGTACCCGGTAAAATACCGGCAGAATTCGGAGAACTTGTCACTCTCTCAACCACGTTGCCTCAAAAAATAATTCATGGCGAATGTCTCTGCTTTCGTCCAATCTGGCAGGATGTTACCATCTATATTGATGGTGAGTTACGCTTAGCCTACAGTACCAAAGATTCCAGACCTTTTGGTATCAACAGTCCTATGCGTTATCTCTTTGTTGAACTAGAAGAAACAGATGCGGGTAAAGAATTAACTTACCAATGTATCAGTAATTCCAAATATACAGGTGACATGCGCGTCAGCTACATTGGCGACAGACTAAGTATATGGTTATATTTGTTGGAAGATTTCGGTGTACATATGGTGATTGCAATCTTCCTGCTCTTAATGAGTTTATCCTGTATTGTTGTATGTAGTATTCTCAAAGTGGTATACAAGAAAACGCTCCCATTAAATCACCTTGCATGGACTCTCTTTTTCTGTGCCTTTTGGATGTTGTCCGAAATAGCATGTAGACAAATTATTGTTAAGAATATATCTATATTATCTTACTATACATATTGGTGTTTAATGCTGATTCCGATTCCCTTACTCCTTTTTATTAACGAGATTCAATCCAACCGGTATCAGAAAATTTATCTTGTGCCAATTATTTATTCTATCATTATGCTTACAATTGGTACGATTCTGCAGGCATTTGATATCGTACAGTTTGTACAGCAGCTTCCTATGATTCATGCAGGAATATTAATTTCGATACTCTGTATCATTGTAACCATTACGATTGATACATTTAAAAAGCATATTTCTGAATATTTATTCGTAGGTATCGGAATCTACGGTATGCTGTTGACAGCAATTCTTGAAATGGTCGCTTACTACATTGGCACCAACCTTTCACTTGGTACAGTCTTAGCGGTAGGTTTGCTATTTTTACTTATTATGGCAATTATCAAAACAGGACAGGATTTGCTCCATTCAGAGAAGAAAAAACAGCAGGCAATTATGGCACGCGAAGCTCAGGCAAAATTCCTTGCCAATATGTCTCACGAAATTCGAACTCCTATCAATGCCATTATAGGTATGAACGAAATGATTATTCGTGAAAACGAAAATGAAGCAGTTCAGGATTATGCACACAATATTAAAAACGCAAGCAATATGCTGCTCGGTTTGATTAATGATGTTTTAGATTTTTCTAAAATCGAATCAGGACAGCTAGAATTAGTTGAAGATACATACCATCTTGCTACATTGATTCAGGATGAAATGTTACTGTTAAAAGCAAGAGCTGCCGGAAAACCAATATCCACACAGCTTGATATTGACCCTAGACTTCCTTCTAGTCTTTGGGGTGATGAACTGCGCATCAAGCAAGTACTTACCAATCTACTTTCCAATGCTGTAAAATATACAGACAAAGGATGCGTTACTCTAAAAGCTTTTTTCAGACAAACAGACGATGATAACATTGACTTATGCTTTTCTGTTATTGACACAGGTATTGGTATTAGACAAGAAGATGTATCCAAATTATTTGATAGCTTCAAGAGACTAGAATTAAACAAAAACCGTACCATTCAAGGTACCGGTCTTGGCCTAAATATAGCAAAACAGCTTGTTGATTTGATGCAGGGAAATATTATTGTAGAAAGTGAATACGGTAAAGGCTCTACATTCACAATTTCTATACCACAAAAGGTAATGGACAAACAACCAATTGTGAACCTGGAAACATCGCTCGATAAGCGTAAAAATGAAACGCAAACAGCAGAAAACTTATTTATTGCACCAGATGCCTCTATTCTCATTGTAGATGATAACTCCATGAATCTTTCCTTAATGAAAGGATTATTGAAACGTACCCAGATGAATGTTGATCTTGCTACAAGTGGAAGAAAGTGTTTGGAACTTACAACGCAAAAGAAATACGATATTATTTTTATGGATCATATGATGCCAGAATTAGATGGTGTAGAAACGCTGCATATGTTAAGAGCAGATTATTCTAACCCAAACCAAGATGCAATTGTCATCGCCTTAACAGCCAACGCGATTGCAGGCTGTAGAGAAATGTATTTAGAATATGGATTTAATGATTACTTTTCAAAACCGGTACAAGCTGATAAACTAGATGCACTTCTCATCCAGTACCTACCAAAGGAGCTTGTACACATGCAAAATATACCTGAACCCAAAGAAAATGCCCCCGTAAAGCAATCTGTTGCAGCATCACAGGAAGCACCTTCTGATTTGCTTGAGATTGACCGTGCTATCGGCATCTCTTACTGTTTAAATTCAGAAGATTTTTATCGCGAAATGCTTGCAGAATTTTGTATACAGGCAAAAGAGTATATACCGCAAATAGATACCTACTTCCAAAATCAAGACTGGAAAAATTATGCAGTCGTTGCACACGGATTAAAAGGCGCTGCCTTGAATATCGGTGCATGTAATTTTTCAGAGTTATCATTACAACACGAACTTGCTGGCAAAGAAGGAAATGCAGATTTTATTACTTCAAACTACTCTGACTATGCTACTGTTTTAAAATCCTTGATTCAAAAGATTGAAGAAATGGCATAAATTGCAAAAAAACTCCCATTCAGGCAATTGACGTTAAAACTCATTGACCTGAATGGGAGTTTCTATTGCTGTTCTTCCGATACAATCGTTTTCTTATTCACTATAATTCTTGCTTACAAACTCTTTGATTTCTTTGCTATCCTGTGGCATTCTGCATCCAACTATATGTTCCCCGTCATTATCTGATGATCTAATGATACAGCCTTCCAATGCTTTACCTTTCAGAGCATCAAAGTTTGCAATCTCTACGATTACATTCTCTCCTTTGATATCCGCAAACAATTCATCTCTACTTGCAAAAGCAAATCCATTGGCACTTATATTCACCATTCTGCCTTGATATGTTTTATCATCACCTTTTATCTTAATCGTACAGCTATTTGCAAGTGGCATTCTAGGATATTTTCTTCTGTTGAATACTTGTGGATTTGTTTCTACGATCAGTTTATATTTGCCATTTTCTCCTGCTTTAGCAAGACACAACTCAATACTTTCCCAACAATACAATATATTGTCAACTACAATACGAAGCTGACACAACTCATATTTTTCTTTCTTATCAACAATATCCTGTCCATTGTCTTCCAGCGTTACATAAATCTGTTTATCTATGCAGTCTACTACTTCACCTATGTACTCTTTCTTGCTTGCACTAAAATCACCAATTGCAACCGCAATCTTCATGCCGACTCTTACGTCCTGCACACCCATAAATCCGCCAACACCAAGTTCTTCCATAAGATGTCCAACTACAGTTTCGATATTTACGGCATTTCTTGCACTTTCTCCGTATTTGCTAAGCATCTCTTTGGTTGTGAACTCAGCGCGATTGATTCTCTCTGTCATAACTTCCATCAGACCACATACCTGCTGCATATTGTCTGCCAGTGTTTTATTGGAAGTTTCTACTTCTTTTACTGCACTATCAACAATTTTGATATTTACACCAAGCGTTGTTGCATCATTGGTAATATCCGTTACGCTTCGGTCAACATTTGATACCTTAGCTATATTATCCTGAATTAAATTAATGGTTTCTTCGATTGCTTCCAGCATCTTCTCAGATGTCTCTTCCAGATGTGCAAGCGCGCTCATAATTCTGCTAGAAGAGTTCTGTGTTCCACTACTAAGATCACGAATCTCATTCGCAACAACTGCAAAGCCCTTACCAGCCTCACCAGCTCTTGCTGCTTCTATGGACGCATTGAGTGCCAACAGATTCGTCTTTGATGTAATACCTTCAATTGTACCAGTTTCGCTCTTAACATTCTGGAATTCTTCCTTGAATTCACCAAGAATCTTCTCTATCTCAGCTGAGAGAGTTGCCATTTTATTTGTTGTTTCTACTACGCCAGAAAGTTCTTCAGAACTAATATTAGCATGCTCTACAGAAGCTTCAATTAAGGTTACTACCTGCTCCATAAGTCCTGCCACATTTGTTACCTGTGTATCAATAACAGAAGTCATCTCCATAGAAGACATTGTCCTATCATTTAACACACCATTATCATTGGAAAGCTCACGCATATCTGTTACTACGTTTTCAGCTCCCATCTTATTCTCATCTGCAAGTTCTCTTACAACAGTTACACCATCCACTACTGCATTACTTGCTACTTTAACTTTTTCAACCGTCTTAACTACCCTCTCGAGGTTACCAGAAATGGAACTTGTCAATGCACCATCAGATTCCACAAGATGCTTGATTGCCATATTGGTACAAGCATAACAGCACAAAACAATCGCAAACTGAAGTGCACAATCTACACTGGACACAAATTCCATCATGCCTTTCACGCGACCCTTATACAAATTACTTGTGATTAATACAAATAAGGTACCCCACATCATAACTTTAATAAGCTTTGGATTCTTATAAAGTATTATGATAGAAATTAGTGGTAAAATAAATACGTATGATATTTCATCCAGGGATGTCCATGCAATAAAACCATAAAAAGTCAAATATCCTAATCCCAATACCCACTTATAGTGTGGATTGTCCATTCCTTTAACTTTTAACAATATACCTGCACCAAGATATTCTATCCAACCTATCGCAGAAAACAAAATAAACCAGTTTGAACTCATTACACCCTGGCTCATCTTCACCCCATAATATATTGTTACGATAAGCATCAGTGAAAGCCATGTTGTCCCTGCTCTTTTGTTTGCTTTGGCATTAAAATATTTTTCATCATAAGTCTGCATACATTTTGCCCCTCCAAATATCGTTATTATTTTTATTTTATCATACTATTTACTTTTATGATATTGAAATTTCAAATTAATTTTACTATTTTAACGCCAGTCCATCCTTAAAGGCATTCCCAATCTTCTCACCCATTCCGATATATGTATGATTCACTGGATCATATGCAATAGGCTTTAATTTCTTTGGATCAATCTGTCCATCTGTAAGAATACTCTCATCTGCATTTACATTGACAATTTCACCAACAAGAATGCCATCTATAAAGCTCTTTACCTTACATTCAAGCGCCATAGGCAACTCATCAATCAGCGGGGCATTGACAAATGTACTCTTCGTAGCATGGAATCCTGCTTTCGCAAATTTGTCCGGCACCTTACTTGCAGACTCGATTCCTACATAATCACAAGGAATTACGGTGTCCTCTGTAGCAATGCTAACTGTAAAAGCACCCGTAATTGCAAAATTATCTGTTGTCTTATGTTCTGACAAGCTAATGGATATCTCCTGAAAATCCGTAATACTCCCCCATGCCGCATTCATGGCATTCGGAACACCATTTTCATCATATGTTCCAATAATCAACACTGGCATTGGATACATAAACGGCTTTGCACCAAAATTCACTCTACTCATTAACATTCTCCTTTACTAAAACCGATAGCTTCTAAAATATTGTATCATAGGTTCTCGTTCTGGTACACCTTTGGGTATGCTTTATTATCCATCCAAATATCATAATCCATGTAGGTCACATAAAATCACTGTCTTCCAACACATAACTTTGCACTTACTTTCTAATATTACCTAATACCTCTGCTGGAATTTCAAATTCAACCGCTCCCATATACATTGGCGCAACTTCACCTTCGTTGAACCCAATTACGACATTTCCACTTTCATTTATATAAAATGATGTTTCATCTGTGATTGTTTTAAAATTACACTCCTCCATTTCATCATGTAACCAATAATATACTTGTTCATCAGCATCCATTTGGTCCTGCATCTGTTCTTTAATGTTATTGCTAATCGGTGTAATATAATCAATACCTTCAGCAAAGAAATCTTTTAATTGTAAACGTTCTCCTGTATTCAAATCTACCGTATAATAATAGTTCCACTGATATCCACTAGCTGTTCCCTGATAACATAAAAGTTTTAAGGTAAAGTAATCCTGTGTGGTTGTAAGAACTTCACTTTTTACAATGATATCCTGATACCCTTCTTCCTCTTCTAAATATGTTTCAAAATGTGCTATTATTTCATCTGTAATATCTTTAATTTCAGTATTGATTTCATCAGTCGTTTTTGCTAATTCTTCGTGAAGCTGACTATTTTCAATCTCCTCATCTATTTTGATTTCAGGCACTTCAATCTCAGCATTACTTCTGTCTGACTTATACTGATAATCACGGAATGTTACCACTTGCACCAACTGACCAAGCAATGGAATTTGTCCCATTGCATGAGCTACCTCAGCCGAAGTATTTGGCAAGATCATAAATGCACCAATAAATGCAACCGCAGTCATAGCCCATCTACCTAAGTTCTTTTTGTTTTCTTTTTTTTCTGTCATTTTTGCTTCCTCCATTGCAGCGCGCAATCTTCTTAACTGTTCGTCCGACATTTGATTTTTTTGATATTCCTCTTTTAATGCCAAAAGCTTTTTTTCTACTAAATCATTGCTTTTTTTCTTTTCTGTAAAATCATAAATCATCTGCAGTCACCTACCCTTTCGCTTGTCATACAATCTACACTTTCTGCTACTTCATCTGCTAAAAAAATGCGTAACTTTTTCAAACCACGATATAACCGACTCTTAATAGTACTCACATTTTCATCCAATATATTTTCATAGGAAACATGTTTTGGTTGTCTCGCATACGAAAAACATTCATTGAGCATAATACGATACACCCAAGTAGACGCAAACTCTTGCTCTTTTAGAGTATGACTACTCCTTAATGCTTTATATGCTCCATTCTGAACAATATCACTTGCATCTGCCTCATTGTGTGCATAACTGTAAGCCAAGCGATAATATTGATTGTATTTCTCCAAGATAATTTGTTCTATAAGTTCTTTATTGGTTTTGCTCTTTTTTCTAGAAAATAGTTGCAAGACTGTCACCTCCTCTTGCTTTGTATAACTATTTGACGTCATTGACGTTTAAATTGTTTCATCAACCGGCAGAAAATATTATACTATGGAATACGCTCACTTGGGACTGGCTGAAACTCACGATTCCCTGCAACAAATACATTGCCTACTTCTGCTATTATGAACCAAACGCCGGCACGTTTCACGAGCCTTCTTATTGGACAAAAAAAGCGATTATAAAGGGTAACTTGCACTTCTCCCTTTACAATCACTTCTTTGTTCTTAGTTTGCCAATGCCATTACTGCACTACGAAGTTCTTCTCTGTAAGTTGCAGCTGTTTTTTCCAAAATGTCATCTCCGAATAATTCAGCATCTTTTGAAATAGCAACATCTAACCCATATACATTCTGTGTTGCTGGATCATAAATATAATACACATCAATAATTTCTAATGAACTGCCATTTACTGTTGTATTATTTATTCCAGCCACAACAATATGCGAAGATGATTCTGTTCCAGCCATTTCAACACTTACATAATTTCCAGATGAATTCATTTCATTGTATTGCTCTGTAATATATGTATAAGCCTCTGCTGCACTCATGCCTTTCTTTTTAGCTCCTACTTTAAAAGAATAAACTTCATACACATTACTTCCATCGATATTATTTGCTTTGTAGTATCCGTAATAAGTTGTATCTTCAAAATAAGCAAATGTAAAAACTGGCAATTCTATCGTAGCATTAAACTTTTCTGCAACATTGTAGATTGTTGTATTTGTCAAATCAATCGTTTCAACTCCACGATTAGCATCATCATTTATCTCGCCATCCCCTTCTTCAATTGGAGCATCACCCTCTAATATTTCTTCGTCTATGTTTTCCACTACTTCTTCATATTCCACTACTTCGTCTATGTTTTCCACTACTTCTTCATTTTCTACTACTGTTTCCTGCTGATTATCAACTGCAACAGTTTCTTCCACATTTTGCTCAACGTTTGGTTGGCTTGATGTGCTATTTGCTTCTTCTGTTTCCTTTCCACCGCAAGCAGTAATACTTAATACCATTGCTCCTGCTAAAAACATTGTTAAAATTTTCTTTCTCATAATACTTATCTCCTTTTATAAATTTATTTATTGTCTTTTCAGAAATCGCATCAGAACAAGAAAGTAATCTGTTTCGAATGTCCGCTT
>JAFUQM010000077.1 GCA_017472325.1 Lachnospiraceae bacterium | reverse complement strand
GACTGATGTGCATCACGTAAGATTGTCTCTGTTATGCCAATCGGTTTTTTTACTTGTTCTGACATTTCCTATTTCCTCCTGTTTTTGATAGTTCATAAACGACTGTAAGCAATGTAAATATTATTTACATAATAAATATAATTTTCAAAGCTTAGAATACTCCAAAGATAGCCATAAATGTACCGGCAGCAACTGCTGTACCGATAACGCCGGCTACGTTAGGTCCCATAGCGTGCATGAGCAGGAAGTTTGTTGGATCTGCTTCCGCACCAACCTTCTGTGATACTCTGGCTGCCATAGGTACTGCAGATACACCTGCGGAACCAATGAGTGGGTTAACTTTACCATGTGTCAAAACACACATCAATTTACCGAATAATACACCTGCTGCTGTACCAAATGCGAATGCAATCAAACCTAAAACAACAATCTTAATTGTATCAGCATTTAAGAATGCTTCAGCACTTGTTGTAGCACCTACAGAAGTACCAAGTAAGATAACTACGATGTACATAAGAGCGTTAGATGCTGTTTCTGTTAACTGTCTTACAACACCTGATTCTCTAAAGAGGTTACCAAGCATTAACATACCAACGAGCGGTGTTGTTGTTGGAAGAATTAAACATACAACAATTGTAACGATAATTGGGAACAGAATCTTTTCCAGTTTGGATACTGGACGAAGCTGATCCATTTTGATTTTTCTTTCTTTTTCTGTTGTTAACAGTTTCATAATTGGTGGCTGAATAATTGGCACGAGCGACATATAAGAATATGCTGCTACGGCAATTGGTCCAAGTAATGCTGTTTGTCCTAATTTACCTGCAAGGAAAATAGATGTAGGACCATCTGCACCACCGATAATAGAAATTGCTGCAGCGGCTTTATCATTAAAGCCTAATGCAATCGCACCAAAATATGCTGCGAAAATACCGAACTGTGCTGCTGCACCAAGTAAGAAACTTTTTGGGTTTGCAATCAAAGGACCGAAGTCTGTCATCGCACCAACACCCATGAAAATCAGGGATGGTAAAATTGCCCATTCATCTAATAAGTAGAAGAAGTGAAGTAATCCACCTTCTGCCATAATGTCTTGGTAAATGTTAACAAGTAACATACCAAATGCAATTGGTGTTAATAACAGAGGTTCGAAACCCTTAGCAATTGCTAAGTACAAAAATACACAAGCAACGGCAATCATAACCAGATTTCCCCATGTTAAACTAAAAAACGCGGTCTGGTGAATCAGATTGTCTAACGTAGTTGCAATATAAGACATTTTTTTGACCTCCTATTTTGATGTAAACGCTTTTATTATTTTAATGTTGCGAGTACTGCACCTGCTTCTACTGGGTCACCTACTGCTACGTCAATGCTTGCAACTACACCATCCTGTGGTGCAACTACAGGGATTTCCATTTTCATAGCTTCCAGAATCACAACTGCATCACCTGTTTTTACTGCCTGTCCAACACTTGCTTCAATTTTGAAGATTTTACCCGCTGCACCTGCTTCTACTTTAATGCTTCCTGCACCGCCTGCTGGAGCTGCTGCTACTGGAGCTGGAGCTGCTTTTGGAGCTGCTTTTGGAGCTGCAACTGGTGCTGCTACCGCGCCTGTGGATGCGCCTTCTTCTACTACAACGTCATATACGTTTCCATTTACGGTAATTGTATAATTTTTCATTTTATAATCCTCCTGTAAGTTCACTTTTTAACTTTTACTGAACATTTCAACAGAATACTCTGTCAAATTTATCTTGCTCTTCTTCTGATGCTTCTTACTACGAAACCATCTGTAGAAGTAGCACCTTCACTTGCTGCAATGGCAGCCGCAATAACAGCTACTAACTCAAGGTCATCTGACAATTCTTCTTTTTCGATAATCTGAGCAATTGTATTATCTACTGCTGTTTCTTTCACAGGCGCTTCTACTGTTTTTTTCTTAGAAAATGCAGCCTGAATCTTTGGAATATATCCAAATAAGGAAATAATAAGACTGATTAAAATGAGTACAGCAAATACGGTTCCCATACCAAGAACTGTATTAAGTGCTGCTTTTTCCATTAATTCACCAAATGTATATGTAACATTTGTTGTGATACTTGTTACAATCATGTCCTGATCTAAAATAATTTCAACAACTGCTGGTCTAACTGAATTCTGTACATTGACGTTCACAATATAGGTTTCGTCATCCTGTGAAAGTTCATGTCCACCAATTCCTATATAATCACCCATATCTGTTGTAGCAGATTCCCAACTGCTAAGTGCTGCAGAAATTACTGCATCTTCTGCGTACTGTTCCTGCATGCCGCTTTCGCAAACTGCATTAAGACTTTCTACCAACTGATCTGCATACTGTGTTAATTGTTCTTCAGTTATACCAGTTGGCAAATCTAAAGTTGCTGCCTCTTCGCTTCCACAGCCTGTCATTCCTACTACCATACAGGTGATCATACCTAATACTAATAAAAATTTTTTCATATTAAGTATCATCCTTTCTAAACTGTACCATGTTTTTTAGCTGGGCGATCTTCTCTTTTTGTAAACAGCATCTCGAATGCGCCGATTACATATTTTCTTGTATCTGCTGGCTCAACGATCTGGTCTACATATCCTCTCTTAGCTGCGCTTGTTACGCTTGTCTGAAGTGCCTGATATTCTGCTGCACAAGCATCAATTGCATCAGCACCCTGTCCATCGCAAATAATTTTTGCTGCAAGTTTTGCATCCATTGTTCCAATTTCTGCTGTTGGCCAAGCCATTGTAATGTCAGCACCAATTGCTTTAGAGTTCATAGCAACATAAGCGCTTCCGTATGCTTTACCGATAATTACATTTACTTTTGGAACTGTTGCGTTTGCAAATGCATATGTAAGTTTTGCAACAGCTTTTGCAATATTTTTCTCTGAGCACATGCATGCCTTATATCCTTTTACATTAGTTAAGGATAATACTGGAATACCAAATGCATCACAGAAATTAATGAAATCAGCTGCTTTGTTACATCCTTTTGCAGATAAAACAGCGTCAAATTTATCTGTCACTTTACCGTCAGCATCATATACTTCTGTACGGTTTGCAACAGCACCAACAGTAACACCATCTAATTTTAAGAAGCCTGTTACCATATCTTTTGCATGGTTTTCTTTTACTTCAACAAATACATTGTTGTCTGCAATCTGTGAAAGAGCAATTGCTGTATCTCCAACACAGTTTGCTAAATCTGAACATACTCTGTTTAAATCATCTGTGCATTCTTCATAAGAAGCATCATCTTCATTGTTTGCTGGCAGCATAGAAACAAGCTGTCTAATCTGTCCTAAGATTGTTGCTTCATCACCTGTGAAATCTACAATACCGCTTTCTTCGCTCTGGAATGCTGCTGAAGAAGAATCGCATTTGGATATTTCATTGCCATCAATAGCATTTGGTGCATTTACAAATAATTTTGCTTTGGAAGATTCCATAAATGTGAAATCTGTTAATGTAGGCATAATTGCAAGTCCGCCACCGCATGTTCCAAAGATTGCTGTAATCTGTGGAATCACGCCAGATGCCATTGCCTGTTTTTTGTAGATTTCGCCGAAAGCATTTAATGCATCTGTTGCTTCCTGTAATCTAAGACCTGCAGAATCGATTAAACCGATAACAGGAGCTCCTGTTTTCATTGCAAGGTCATAGAGGTTTGCAATTTTCTTTGCATGCATTTCACCGATTGTTCCGCCTAATACGGAAGCATCCTGGCTGTATACATACACAAGGTTACCATCAATTACTCCGTATCCGGTAATTACACCATCAGAAGGAGTTTCTGTTTGTTTCAGATTGAAGTCAGTTGCTCTTGCTGTTACAAGTGCACCAATTTCAACGAAACTGTTGTCATCGAGCAAAGCTGCTATTCTTTGACTCGCCTGTGAAGTAGTACTCATTTTTAGCCCTCCATTTTATATTAATTTAAATAAAAACTTATTCCGCAAAAGGGCATAAAATCCTATCCTTTTGCATACGTATCGATTATAACATAATTTTTAGTATGCGCAAAGAAATTTTTCATTTTTTTAACAAATAATTCACACTCTTAGAAACTCCTCATTAAAAACAATTCTAAAACTCTGTCAAAGCACCACTGATAATTAATTTTTTCTGCTCCGTTTGTTGTAACAACAGTAATGGTTTTCCACGCCTTTCCACCGACTACGTATTGAATTGTACCAACCGGTGTTCCTGCTGTCACTGGCGCCGCCAGATATTCCTTCAGATTATATACAATCTGTGGTTTTTCATCTGCACGCAACAGCATTCCCTCTATATTAGCGTCACTTGCTGTGTTTCCTACAAGGGTTACATCTGTGACTGCGACTTCACCAAGATACTCTGTCTGTCCATCTGCAATCACTACAGCCTGCAATCTATTCTTATCAATCTGACTATCTGCAAATTCATAAAAGTTATAATTAGCAAGTCCATACTCCATTAATTTCCTCGTATCACTCCATTTATAGCTTTTGTTATATGGCCAGCCACAGGCAAGTAGTGCTACTACAAAACTTTTTCCATCCCGCTCTAAAGCACCTACATAACAATAACCTGCGTTATTTGTAAATCCTGTTTTTCCAGAAAGAGCGCCTTCCATCATCGTGAGAAACGCGTTATGATTATGACACGAAAAATTCCTACTGCAAGCTACATTAGCAAAGCTGTGCGCAGAAGTTCTAGTAATCTCAAGAAATCTCTCCCATTCTGGCGACTCCTTAATACAATAACTCATCATTCTTGCCAAATCAGCGGCTGTTGTAGAATGTGTGTAAGTATTTCCTTTCTCATCCGTTGCCGTTGCATCCAAGCCATTGGGCGTTATAAAAAAAGTATCATAACACCCGATATCTCTCGCTTTTTGATTCATCATATCTGCAAAGGCTTCGACGCTGCCACCGATATGCTCAGCAATTGCCACTGCTGAATCATTATGAGATTCTAACATCAAAGAATATAATAGGTCCTTTAAATAAAACTGTTCTTCTGTCCGCATCCCCAGTTTTACCTTAGGCATACGCGCCGCATAAGAAGATGCTGTTACAACATCTTCCAAATTTCCATTTTCCAATGCTACAATGCATGTCATGATCTTCGTTGTACTTGCCATCGGTAATACTTCGTAGCCATTTTTCTCATATAACACCCTTCCAGTCTGGGCATCCATCAAAACCGCTGATTTTGCATATAATTGCGTTGCGTCCAATTCCTCTACTATGGTTTCTGATGCTTCTTCCTGTATAGGCAATGTCGTGTTTATATGTAAACTTTCCTTCGCATATACTTTTTCTATAGAACCAAATCTCGTTTTAAAGCACATTGCCTTACCCACTACTGTTTGCATTAGCAATAGCCCCGCCAAAAGTATGACAATTTTTCTTTTGTTCCAACTCCCTGTACTACATTTCTTATTCCTAACAAAGTTATTTTTATCCATAAAAATACGCCTATACAACATCTTATTATTTTATCTTATGATGTCGTATAAGCGTTCATTCCACTTAGATATCTAGTTTTAACTGTATTTCTTCCTCTGCCTGCATTTTAAAGTCTTCTATCTGTTCTGCATTTAATTCCGGAAGTTCATCTAAGGATTTTACACCAAAGCTCCTTAAAAACTGTTCTGTCGTTCCAAATAAGATAGGACGTCCCGGCGCATCCATTCTTCCCACTTCCGTAATCAAATCAAATTCTAACAAACGATTGACTGCATGGTCTGAATTAACACCTCTGATGCGTTCAATTTCCAGTCTTGTTACAGGCTGTTTATACGCAATAATCGATAATGTTTCTAATACAGAATCTGTCAAAGACAATTTACGCGGTGCTTTTGCAATCTTAATCAGATATTCATAAAATTCTCCTTTGGTACATAGCTGTACAGAATCTTCCAATTGTAGAATCGCGATTCCTCTCTCGCTAGATTCATACTTTACTGCCATATCTGCGAGAATTGCTTTTGTTGTTTTTACATTTTCTTCTATTACTTCAGCAAGTTTTGCAATAGAAACTGACTCTCCCATTGTAAATAAAATTGCTTCAATCACTGCTTCTGCTTTTTGTCTTTCCACGTTTTTCCCTGCTTCCTTATACATTCGAGGTAATCATGATATCATCAAAAATATCTTCCTGCTCAATGTTAATTTTTCCAACTTTCATTAGTTCCAGAATCACAAGAAATGTAACAATCACTTCCATCTTACTGTTTTGCTTCTCAAGCAACTGTCTGAAACTGAATTTTTTATGTATCTTAATGTAGTCTTCCACATAGAGTACTTTTGCATCCATGTTGACTTCATCTTTTTCGATTTTACCATACTGACTTCGTATCGGGTCAATCTTATCTTCCTGTTTCTTTATCACGGATTTAAAAATCTCGTGAAGCTTAGAAAGATTCATATCCCCAACCAATTCTTCGTAATCAATCGGCTGTCTGTACTGCTCTACTTCTGGTGGCAGCGTCTGTTCTTTATATAAGTTTCTTCCGGCATCCACCTGCCTGTCCTTTAACTCAAAGGACATATACTTATACATTTTATACTCCAACAATTTCTGAACCAGTTCTGCTCTTGGGTCTTCTTCCTCGCCCTCTTCATTGACTTCCGCTGGAAGTAACATTTTACACTTAATATCCAAAAGTGTGGCTGCCATAACGAGGAATTCGCTCATAATATTCATATCCTCGGTCTGCATCTGTTTAATATAGTCCAGATATTGCTCTGTAATCTCTACAATCGGAATATCATAAATATCTATTTTATTTTTATCTATGAGATGCAGTAATAAATCCAATGGACCTTCAAATACCTGCAGCTTTACTGATATTGCCATTTTATTCAACCTTTTCTTCTTAAAAAATCCCGTACTTACATATTCTACTAATTATCCGGACAAATTTCAATCATTATTTCTCATTTGACAAATGCAGCACAACCAATTCTCCTGGATTATAAAAACGAATCGGAATGGTATGCATACCCAGTCCCCTGCTCAAAATCATAACTGACTCTTTTTCTTTAAAAAGTCCTCCATCATATTTTGGAAAAAGGCGAAATGCCGGCGAAATTACTCCACCTAATATCGGTAAACGCGCCATCCCTCCATGTACATGTCCTGAAATCACAAGGTCTGCACCCCACTTTGCATATTCAGGAAAATACTCTGGATTGTGTGCAATTAATATTTGAAAATTATCCTTATCTGCCTTGCCTACGGCATTGTACATCCATTCATCAGGCATGTCCTCTTTCTGAAAACGTCTAAAAAAACGTCGTTCCAGTTCCAAACCGCATATATTCATACGATATTGCGGCAATACAACACACGCATTCACTAATGGCTCAATACCTGCCTTTGCAAGTTTTTTCATGTAATCTTCATATGCTGTTCCAAACTTCTCTTTGTTTACCTTTAGCTTATACTCATGATTTCCATTCGCATAGTAAATAGGAAACCGTTTCGCAAGTCGCTCTAATAAAGCTTCTGTTGCTGTCCTATCTGACCCAACACTGGAGGTTACCATATCACCTGCTATGACTACGCCATCTGGCTGCATTGCTTCTATCTGTGTTGCAAGTTTTTCGTTATTGGGACCATATTTCTTATTGTGAAGATCTGCAAGAATCACAAAAGTACAATTTCTGGCAATTTTATCCGAATACAAGGTGTATTCTTTTACAACAAAACGATTGCTGTCTGCCAGGATGATCAGGATACAGATAGCACAGATGGTGAGTAAAATTATTAATATAGTATGAATTGTCATCCCTAAATTTTCCTTTCGTTTCTTTGCCTATTTCGCTACATTCCAAACTCATATGCCCGCACCATCGTGTTTTCTCGCTGTTATCACAGCGGCATACTTGTTAATACAGCAGGAAAACCAAATGCTGTTATCGCAGCGCTTGGTTTTCCTATGCCTGTATTATATCATGAACTTGCTTTATGTAAAAGATAGGTCATGAAAACTTTTTTCACATAATCTTTATAGGTTGCTTTAGCAATAGATTCAGCAAACAGGATAGAAACTCTGCCTATTTCTTTACCATTTAATGTATATACAGCTTCTCCGGCTTTTTCCCCTTTATTCACTGGTGCAGTTATATTTTCATTGATTATAAGTTTTTTCTGAATCTGACTCAAATTGCTACCACTTGTATCAAGATAGCAAAATGGACCTTCATACTCAACAGCCACTTCCGATACAATACTTTCGCTCACAGGTTGCTTTTCCAGCTCCTCTATATTGGCATCTTCAAATACAGCACTAACCGAAAATCCATAATTTAATAAATTGATTGCATCCTGAAAACGCACTTTATAATCTGGTGCTGCCATAACAACTGCTATCATATCGATATTGTCTTTTCTTGCAGTTGCAGAAAGGCAGTATTTTGCTTTGTCGGTCGAACCTGTTTTCAATCCTGTTGTATATGGATATTGTTTTAAAAGTTTATTCGTGCTAGACAAGGTAAATAAGCTGCTCCCCCGATTGGTAACATGGGTAATATCTTCCATCCAGATACTGGTATAGTTATATATCTCAGGATATTTTGTAATAAGTTCTCTAGACATGATTGCAACATCTTTTGCTGTTGTATAGTGATTGTCAGAATTGGTTAATCCAGAGCAGTCTTCAAAATGAGTATCTGTCATACCCAGTTCCATCGCTCTATCATTCATCATCTTCACAAACTCACTCTCGCTACCGGCTATGTATTCTGCCATTGTGACAGAAGCATCATTACCACTTGCTACTGTAATACATTTTATTAGCGTTTCTACCGTCTGTTTTTCTCCCTCTTCTAAAAACACTTGAGAACCACCCATTGATTTTGCATAAGCACTTGTGACCGCCTCATCGTGTAACTGTATTTTACCATTCTCCAGACAATCAAAAATTAGGAGCAATGTCATAATCTTTGTGATACTTGCCGGACTTCTCTTTTCTGTCGCATTTTTATTATAAATAATCTGTCCCGTTGACGCTTCCATCAGAATTGCAGATGGTGCTGACACTTCTACTGCTGACGTATTATCGTTTGTATCCTGTACCACCCCGGTCTTTTGTTCTTCAACAGCCAATACAGGAAGGACACTGCTACAAATCAGTAAACTTGCCAACAATACCGTGACAATATCGCGTTTTATTCTGTTCACATGCCACACTCCCAGAACTATATTCTAGTACTATACTTATGTCCTTCGCTTTTAAAATATACCATTCTATATATTCGCAACCATCTTCTTGTTGCATGATAATACTTTCTTATTGTTTGATATTAGTATTGCACTTGTATCTTTCTCTTTATTTTGCATAGGTACTCGTCAGAAAAACGTAAGTATTTCTAAGCACCTGATTTTGATGGTTTTTATTGCAACCGTCTCGCAAAACTCGTCTTACAGAAAATAGCAGCATATGTATAGGCGCGACTTTTAACCGTTTTGTGCATTTTCTTAATGAAGCACAGAGACATCAAGTTCTGCCCGGAACTCCTAGAGGCGAAGCCTCTTTTGTGGAGGGCAGAACAATCAAAGATGTCGAATGCTTCATTTAGAAAACGCCAAAACCAGGTTATCGTCGCGCTGTACATATGCTGCTATTTTCTGTAAGACTCAAACAGTACTTCGACGGTTGCGTACCATCAAAATCAGATGCTAAGAAATACTTACGTTTTCCTGAAAAGAGTACCCAATGCAAAAATAAAAAGAAAGATACAAGTGCAATACTAATATTAACCGATAAGAAAGTATTATCATACGACAAGAAGATGCTTGCTATTTTGCAGCAGTATATGCATAAAAGCGTTGGACCAAAAGTTCTCTTATAAGAGTATCTTGTATCCAACGCTTTTTACATTTAATACCATCTTGCTTTAAAAGAACGATATTTATCTACCATACGTTCCTTATATTCTTTTACATTTACGCCAAACGCTTCTAACAAATGGTATGCATAGTCTACTGCAACCAATGCCATCACAATTTTACATGCAATAATACCGTAGTGGGATGGGTATCTATCAATAAACTCTAATACAAATCCATGTAAAAACATAATAATGATAACGGCATATGCGCCCCATGCAATTGTACTCTCCAGGCAGATAATGCCTTTATAATTACATGGTTTTTCATTATAGTCCCACCAAAGTTCTCCGAACAGCTTTATCATCATTTTGCCCACAAGAAACTCGAATGCAGTTGCAGTCACAGCACCTGTTATGTACAGTAATATCACATTATCCGACAGCGGATGCAATATGATATATCCAATCACTGCTCCAAATCCATAAATCGGGCAAAACGGTCCGAACGCAAAGCCTCGGTTCGTCAATTTACGATTACAAATCGACATATAGATAGATTCCACCAACCATCCTAAAATGCTATAAATAATAAAGGCCGCTAAAATATGGTAAAAATCCATACCAAACATTTCTCTTGTCCACATAATAGTGTCTCACTCCTCATTGCCATCAACCAAACGCGGCACATTTCACGAGCCGTCTTATTGGAGACAAAAACAAAGTCCCTGGTATAACCAAGGACTTGTTTTTTTATTAGTTAAATTTACGTTTTCTAGCTGCTTCAGATTTCTTTTTACGTTTTACGCTTGGTTTTTCGTAATGCTCTCTTTTACGGATTTCCTGCTGAATTCCGGCTTTTGCACAGCTTCTTTTGAAGCGACGTAAAGCGCTATCCAAAGTCTCGTTTTCTTTTACGATTACATTTGACATAAAAACACACCTAACCTCCCTCCAGCCTCATATTGTGCATTAGACTGTTCGGGTATTCTTAATTGCACATCTAACATTATATCACAAATATTGTACACGTCAACCTTTTTTATAGCTGATTTGCTAAAATATTTGCAGCTTCTGTAATGGCATTGTCAATTCCTGCTGGATTTTTACCGCCTGCTTGTGCCATATTTGGACGACCACCGCCACCACCGCCTACAAACGCTGCCATTCCCTTGATTAAGTTACCTGCATGAGCACCCTTAGCCATTGCACCATCGGTTGCCATTGCAACAAGATTTACTTTACCTTCTGTTTCTGACGCAAGTACAATAACTCCATCGCCCAGCTTATCTTTTAACTGGTCACCAAGTTCTCTTAAACCATTCATATCTACGCCATCAACTCTTGTCGCAAGCAATTTCACACCGTTTACTTCTGTTACTTTATCCATAACATCACCAAGTGCATCTTTTGCTGCTTTGCTCTTTAATGCATCATTCTCACTCTGTAATTCTTTCAGTTCCACCATAAGGTGTTCTGCTCTCTCAGTTACATTGGCAGGCGTTGCTTTCAATGTTTTTGCAATTGTTGCAATTGTTTTTTCTAATTCTTTGTAATATGCAAAAACACCATTGCCTGTCAAGGCTTCAATTCTTCTAACACCTGCTGCTACACCGCTTTCAGATACAATCTTAAATGCCATAATTGTGCCTGTATTCGATACATGTGTACCACCACAAAGTTCTGTTGAAAAATCACCCATCTGAACAACACGTACTGTTTCGCCGTATTTTTCACCAAACAGAGCCATAGCACCTGTTTTCTTAGCGTCCTCAATTGTCATTTCCTGTGTTACAACTGGAATTGCTTCTGCAATTTTATCGTTGACAATTTTTTCAACTTTTTCTAATTCTTCTGCTGTCATAGCTGAGAAATGACTAAAGTCAAAACGAAGTCTGTCACCGTTTACAAAAGAACCTGCCTGCTCAACATGCGTACCAAGTACAGTACGAAGTGCTTTCTGAAGCAGATGTGTTGCACTGTGGTTTTTACATGTGTCACTTCTCTGTGCTTCATTTACGGATAATGTTGCATTATCTCCAACTTTTAACATACCCTTTGTAACAGTTCCAATGTGTCCAATTTTACCGCCTAATAATTTTACAGTATCTTCTACTTTAAACTCGCCTTCTGCTGTCACAATGATACCAGTATCGGCACTCTGTCCACCCATTGTTGCATAAAATGGTGTTTCATCAACGAAAATTGTTCCTGTTTCACCTTCGGTCAGTGCATTTACTACTTCTGTTTCTGTTGTCAGCACTGTGATTTTTGATTCATAAGAAAGCTTATCATAGCCAACAAAAACAGAAGTTACACTTGGATCAATTTCTTCATATACGGTTGCATCCGCACCCATATAGTTTGTTTCTTTTCTGGCTCCACGTGCTTTTTCTTTCTGCTCTTTCATAGCAGCTCCAAAGCCTTCTTCATCTACAGTAAATCCTTTTTCTTCCAAAATTTCTTTTGTTAAGTCAAGAGGGAAACCATATGTGTCATGCAGTCTGAAAGCATCTGCACCAGAAAGTTCTGTCTGTCCTTCTTTCTGCATTTTTTCTTCCAGTTCTGCCAAAATGCCAAGTCCCTGGTCGATTGTCTTGTTAAATTTATTTTCTTCCTGTGTTAATACATTCAGAATAAAATCTCTCTTCTCTTCTAATTCTGGATAACCATCTTTGGAGCCTTCGATTACAGTATTGCAAAGGTTTGCAAGGAATTCACCTTCAATACCAAGCAATCTTCCATGACGGGAAGCTCTTCTAATAATTCTTCTAAGTACATAGCCTCTGCCTTCATTTGTAGGCATAATACCATCAGAAATCATAAATGTCGCAGAACGGATATGGTCTGTTACAATACGGATAGAAACATCCCATTTGTATTCTTTCTTATATTCTTTGCCTGCCATTTCGCATACACGGTTTCTAAGTGCAAGAATAGTATCTACGTCAAAAATAGAATCTACATCCTGTACAACAGCAGCAAGTCTTTCCAATCCCATTCCTGTATCAATATTTTTCTGTTCTAATTCCGAATAATTACCATGACCATCATTATCAAACTGTGTAAATACGTTATTCCATACTTCCATATAGCGGTCACAATCACAACCTACTGTACAATCTGGTTTTCCACAACCATATTTTTCCCCTCTGTCATAGTAGATTTCAGAACAAGGACCACATGGACCTGAACCATGTTCCCAGAAGTTATCTGCTTTGCCAAAGCGGAAAATACGTTCTGCTGGAATTCCCATCTCTTTATTCCAGATATCAAATGCTTCGTCATCCTCTTCATATACAGAAGGATACAAACGGTCAGCATCAATACCCACTACTTCTGTCAAAAATTCCCAGCTCCATGCAATTGCTTCACGCTTAAAGTAATCTCCAAAAGAGAAGTTACCAAGCATCTCGAAGAAAGTACCATGTCTTGCTGTTTTTCCAATGTTATCAATATCACCTGTACGGATACATTTCTGACATGTTGTAACTCTTTTTCTTGGTGGTATTTCCTGTCCTGTAAAATAAGGTTTCAATGGTGCCATACCTGAATTGATTAACAATAAACTGTTATCATTGTGTGGTACCAGTGAAAAACTCTTCATTGCTAAATGTTCTTTGCTTTCAAAGAACTCTAAAAACATTTTTCTAAGTTCGTTTACACCATAAGCTTTCACGTGTTTTTCCTCCAAACGCATCCTTATATTTCAAATTGCTCTATTTACTTATCAGCATGCAATATTATAATTTTATTTGCATACATTGTCAAACTGATTCTTCTTTGTACAGCGGTGAAGAATAAATTTTTAGAAACTTTAGAAAATCAAACAGTTTTTTTCACCTCTTTATTTTTGTGGATTAGTATAAAATATTCAAAAATTTATCCACAGCATTAGGGTGCAATTCTCTCACTATTTAAAATTTTG
>JAFUQM010000006.1 GCA_017472325.1 Lachnospiraceae bacterium | reverse complement strand
TTGATGGTTTTTATTGCAACCGTCTCGCAAAACTCGCCTTACAGAAAATAGCAGCATATGTACAGGCGCGACTTTTAACCGTTTTGTGCGTTTTCTTAATGAAGCGCCGAGACATCCAGTTCTGCCCTGAAACTCGTAGAGGCGTAGCCTCTTTTGTGAAGGGCAGAACAATCAAAGATGTCGAATGCTTCATTTAGAAAACACCAAAACCAGGTTATCGTCGCGCCGTACATATGCTGCTATTTTTTGTAAGACTCAAACAGTGCTTCGACGGTTGCGTACAATCAAAATCAGGTGCTAAGAAATACTAACATTTTCCTGAAATGAGTCCTCTTTGTAAAAAATAAAAACAAAGATACAAGTTCATATAACAAAAACAGTCGATAAGAAAACATTATCATATATCATGCTTTGGAACATTGAGCAACGGGACGGTATGCTATGTTTACAGCAGTTTCTTTAAGTAGTTGCCATCTACATGAACACCTTCCTGCACTACGATAAATGCGGCAGGATCATATTTATGAACAATATGTTTTAAGCGTCCTACTTCATATTTGGACAATAGAATATAGAGCATCTCCGAAGGCTCTGCAGTATATGCCCCACAAGACTGCCACTTTGTAAGTCCTCTGCCCAATTTCTTAAAGATTTCTTCTTCCATTTCTTTACTTCGTACTTTTGTAATAATATGCACTTCCACAACAATATTCTGTACATGTACTTTATCCACCGCAAAGGAAGAAACCGAAGCATAAATAAGCGAATAAATCACGGTTGATATATCAAATAAAAACAGACAGATTGCATACAGTATAATATTGACAAAAAGGCTGACTCTGCCAACACTAAAATTACCTTTGGATTTTGCCATAAAGATACCAACAATGTCCATACCACCGCCAGAGCCTCCCATTTTCAAAGCTATCCCCATACCGGCACCGGATATGATACCACCAATAATAGATGTAGCAAGGATATCCTCATTCATCAAAGGTTCTGCAGGAATTGGAATCAATGAAAGGAATGCACTCATCGCAGTAACACAGATAATTGTTTTTACAAAAAACCTTTTTCCGATTTTCTTATATGCAATCCAAAATAGCGGTATATTAAATATATAATAGATAACACCTGCAATATCGAATGTTCCAAAATCGATATACAGATATTCCGCCAAAACGGTTCGAATGAGCTGACAAAATCCAAGCACGCCACCGTTGTACAGCTTTGCTGGAACAATAAACATATTCACACCAAATGCCAAAATCAACATACCAATCAGTGCAACAAACAATTTTCGTAACTCGTCTAAAAGTTCTCTTTTATCCATAGTCCTCCCTCACTTTCTATTATTTGTATTTTTATCATAACACAAATAGATTATGCTTCTCAATCACGAAAAGCATGCTACGCACCAAACGCCGGCACGTTTCACAAGCCGTCTTATTAGACCAAAAAGGTCAGGCATCCAAAAGATACCCGACCTTTTACCTGGCACAAATACTGAATTTTGCCACAACTTTTCTATTTTGCATTTAACTGTTCTAATATCTGTAACAGCATTTCCCGTGTTACTTTGCCATCTGAGAAACTAATAAATCCTCGAAGCGGCATGTTCTGAAACATTGCTGCTTCCATATCTTCTGTAATCGCTTCTGCACCTGCACTCGTACCTGCTGCCTCTGCTTCAGCAGCTTTCATTTCATTATACTGCTGAAAAATATTTTCAAAATATACCTTCGCATGCTCATCTTCAAGAATATCTCCAACAAGACTGTTCAATGTATATACGACTGGAATTCTCACTGTAGAAGTCACAGTAACCGTCTCTGTCAAAACAATATCACGAGAAGATTTTCCAATCATAATATCAAAATCACCTGTTTCCACATGCCAGTCATTTAACTCTGTGTTGTAATATGCAAATGCACGTTTTCCAAGCGTAAAGGTAACTGTTTTTGTTTCTCCTGGTGCCAATTCAACCTTTGCGAAATCCTTGAGTTCTTTCACTGGTCTTAAAACTGTACTTTCTTTATCAGACACATACAACTGTACGGCTTCTTTCCCTGCTACCTTACCCGTATTGGTTACATCAACACTAACTGTTAACGTGTCCGTATCCGCCATTGTAGTTTTGTCAAGCTTTAGATTCGTATATGCAAACGTTGTATAGCTTAGTCCATGACCAAACGGGAATAATACGTCCATATTTTTCTTATCATAGTATCTATATCCTACGAAAATGCCTTCTGTATATTTCACACAGTCTTTTTCTCCAAATCCTGTCAAATAGGATGGATTATCTTCTAACTTTATTGGGAATGTTTCTGCAAGTTTTCCACTTGGATTTACCTTGCCAAATAAAATATCACATACTACTTCCCCAATTGCCTGACCGCCAAGGTATGCCTCTATGATACCTTTCACGCTATCTGCCCACGGCATTTCTACTGGTGAACCGTTGTGCAAAACAACCACAGTATTTGGCTGCACTTCTGTCACACGTCTAATCAATTCATTCTGACATTCTGGCATTCTCATATGCTCTCTATCAAATCCTTCTGATTCAAATGCATCTGGAAGTCCAGCAAAAATAACTGCTGCTTTCGCTTTTTTGGCTGCTTCTATCGCTTCAGCAAGCAACGCCTCGTCTATACGATCCTCTTCATCTATATAGCCCTGCGCATAAGTTATATTTGACATACCCTCTGCTGCTTCGAGAGCAGACACAACCTTATGACTATTAATATGGGAGCTTCCACCGCCTTGATAACGGGGCTTAGATGCAAATTTACCAATAAATGCAATCTCATCCCCTTCCGCTAATGGAAGAATGCTGTCATTCTTTAATAAAACCACAGTCTCCTCTGCTACTTTTCTCGCCATTGCATGGTCAGCATCTCTATCAAACACCGCATTATGATCACGATTTTCTTCATAACGGTATACAATATTCAGAATACGTCTTACTGCTTCATCCACAACTGCTTCGTCTAGCGTTCCATTCTGTACTGCCTCTACAATTAAGCGGTCATTAACACCATTGGCAGAAGGCATCTCCAAGTCAAGTCCTGCTGCCAGACCTTGTACTCTTTCATTAACAGCACCCCAGTCACTGACTACATAACCCTCATATCCCCATTCTCCACGAAGTACATCCGTCAGATATGTTTTATTTTCAGACAGATGCAATCCATTCAATCTATTATAAGAACACATCACTGTCCACGGCTTTGCATTTCTAATCGCACCTTCAAATGCTGCAAGGTAGATTTCTCTAATTGTTCTTTCATCTATTTCTGCAGAAACTGTCAACCTTCTTGTTTCCTGGTTATTTGCCAGAAAATGTTTGATACTTGTTCCCACATTTTTGCTCTGTACACCTTCAATGTATGCTGTCGCAATTTCTGTTGCTACCACTGGGTCTTCAGAATAATATTCAAAATTTCTTCCACACAAATGAGATCTTTTGATATTAACTGCAGGTCCAAGAAGTACACTCACACCTTCTGCCTGACATTCATTGCCTAATGTTTCTCCCATTTTTCTCATCAGATCTCTATTGAAAGATGCTGCTGTTCCACATCCTGCCGGAAAGCAAACTGCCTTAATACTCTCATTCACCCCAAGATGGTCTGCTTTTAAATCTTGTTTTCTAAGTCCGTGAGGTCCATCTGATACCATAGAGCGTGGTACCCCGAGTCTTTCCACACTTTTTGTATGCCAGAAATCATCTCCGGAACAAATACCAGCTTTTTCTTCTAACGTCATCTGTGCAATTATTTCTTTTAATTTTTCCTGTGTCATTGCAATACTCTCCTTTGAAACCCTTCTCATTTCATTGCTTCGCTTTTAGCTATCTTAATGCTATCATATCTTTTGCAAAAAGAATATTATATATTATGACTAAATTGTAGGTCGATTTTGACTTTTTTGTACAAATTCCACTTTACAGTATGTTCATTGCTTTTTATACTAAAACAGAAGTCAATTTCATTACAATAAACTCAGGAGAATACCTTATGAATCAAACAGAATACCCTGACAAATATTTACACGAAGAAATACAAACACAAGAAGATATACATGTACATTTTACATGCTATACAGCCCCTGATGAATACAACGATGCTTATGTTTCCAATCATTGGCATAACAGTATGGAGATTTTGTACATATTAGATGGAGAGATGGAACTAGTTACCAATAATTGTTCTCAGATTCTTCATAAGAACGATTTTGCTATTATTAACTCAAGAGACATACATTCAACAAAATGTCTGAAACGTACTACTATTTTACTACTCCAGATACCATACCAGTTTTTAAAAAAGAACATTCCCGATTATGACCATATTCGTTTCGAAAAAAATACTCAACCCAAAAGTACTGCTAATAGTACAGAAGCAATTAACATTCAATTTCTACTCATATCCATGTACAATACATACGATGCTAAATCCGAAGGCTTTTCTCTTCGCTTCATTAGCCTTTTATACGAACTTTTATATGAATTATTGCAGCATTTTAAAGTGGATGTAAGCCAGGCATCTATTACAAAGACAGACAGAAATCTAAAACGCCTGGAAACAGTTATCTCATATGTACGACAACATTATAATGAAACTATCTCTCTAGATGAAGTTGCAGGAATCGTCGCGCTGAACACAGAATATTTTTGTCGTTTTTTCAAAAAATATATGGGTATGACTTTTCTGGAATATGTCAATTCTATCCGCCTGACATATGTCTGTAAAGACCTTATGAATACCGACTATTCCATTACGGATATTCTGGCAAAACATGGTTTTACAAACTATAAACTATTCATGAGATTATTCAAAGAGAAATATGGATGTACCCCAAAAGAAAAGCGAAAAGCAGGAACAACATATATTATATAAGAAAAGCGAAGCTGTACACATTTACTGTGTTACAGCTTCGCTTTATATCACTATTTAATTCTTGCATGTAATTCTTGTAAACTCAGGACTTCTGATGCTTTATCCTGTTTTACAGCTTTGATACCTTTTGCTGCTGCTTTTGCTGCTGCCATTGTTGTCATATAAGGTGTCTTTGTTTTGATAGAAGCCTTACGTACATAGCTATCATCATAATCACGATTGTTACTGCCAAGCGGTGTGTTAATTACTAACTGCACCTCACGGTTTGTAATTGCATCATAAATATTTGGACGTCCTTCTGACATTTTGTTAATCTTAGTTACTTCAAAACCTGCTTTGAGAATCGTTTCGTATGTGTTGCCTGTTGCCATTAACTTAAAGCCTGCATCTGTTAAATCCTGTGCTACTTCAGCAAGTTCAGATTTATCTGCATTGTTAACACTTAACAGTACAGTTCCTTCTAATGGAAGAACAGTCTGTGTTGCCTCCTGTGCTTTGTAGAATGCTTCCCCGAATGTATCAGCAAGTCCAAGCACTTCACCTGTAGAACGCATTTCTGGTCCTAACAGAGGGTCTACCTCTGGGAACATGTTGAATGGGAACACAGCCTCTTTTACACCATAATGAGGAATTGCCTTCTCTTTTAACACTGGTACCGGTGATGGTCTGCCTGTCAGCTCTGATGTAATAATGTCTGTTGCAATCGGCACCATTTCGATATTACATACTTTAGATACAAGCGGCACCGTTCTGGATGCTCTTGGATTCGCTTCCAGAACATATACTTTACCATCTTCGATTGCATACTGCATGTTCATAAGACCACGCACGTGCATCTCTTCTGCAATTTTTCTTGTATATTCTTTGATTGTCTGTAAGTTCTCTTCTGAAATGTTCAGAGATGGAATAATACATGCAGAGTCACCTGAATGTACACCCGCAAGTTCAATATGCTCCATAACCGCTGGAACAAATGCATGCTCACCATCACTGATAGCATCTGCCTCTACTTCTGTTGCGTGACGTAAGAATCTGTCGATCAAAATTGGTCTATCTGGTGTTACACCAACCGCTGCAGCCATATAATTCTTTAACATCTCTTCATCATTTACAACTTCCATACCACGACCACCAAGTACATAAGATGGACGTACCATAACTGGATAGCCAATTCTATTTGCAATTTCAACTGCTTCTTCTACATTAACAGCCATGCCTGATTCTGGCATTGGAATCTCTAATTTTTCCATCATTGCACGGAATAAGTCTCTGTCTTCTGCAAGATCAATTACCGCTGGTGAAGTTCCAAGAATCTTCACGCCGTTTTTCTCTAATTCAGCTGACAAGTTGAGTGGTGTTTGTCCACCAAACTGTGCAATAATACCCACTGGTTTTTCTTTTTCATAGATACTTAAAACATCTTCCAGCGTCAGTGGTTCAAAATAGAGTTTATCAGATGTATCGTAGTCTGTAGATACTGTTTCTGGATTACAGTTAACAATAATTGTTTCAAATCCAAGTTTCTTTAATGCAAGTGCTGCATGAACGCTACAGTAGTCGAATTCGATACCCTGACCGATTCTGTTAGGACCACCACCCAGAATCATGATTTTCTGTCTATCTTCATGAATAATAGATTTATCTTCAGCATTATATGTGGAATAGTAATATGCGTTGTTCTCTGTACCACTAACATGAACACCTTCCCAGCATTCTACTACACCAATTGCTTTTCTTGCTTCTCTGATTTCCTGTTCAGGAACTTCTAAAATTTTACTTAAATATTTATCTGAGAAACCATTTTTCTTCGCCTGTGTCAGCACATCTGCTGCAGGCACTTTTCCCTTATTCGCAATTAATGCTTCTTCTTCTTCCACAAGTTCTTTCATCTGCTCGATGAAGTAACGTTTGATTTTTGTGAGGTTATACAATTCTTCTACCGTAGCACCTTTTCTCAATGCTTCATACATAATGAACTGTCTTTCACTTGTTGGCACATATAACATATTTAAAAGTTCTTCTTTGGATTTGGAAGCAAAATCTTTTGCCCATCCAAGTCCATAACGACCTGTTTCCAGACTGCGGATAGCTTTCTGGAATGCTTCTTTATATGTCTTACCAATGGACATAACTTCACCAACAGCACGCATCTGTGTGCCAAGTTTATCCTCTACACCTTTAAACTTTTCAAATGCCCAACGTGCAAATTTGATTACAATATAATCTCCATCTGGTACATATTTGTCCAATGTTCCGTATTTACCACATGGAATCTCATCCAATGTTAAACCTGATGCCAACATCGCGGACACAAGTGCGATCGGGAAGCCAGTCGCTTTGGAAGCCAATGCAGAAGAACGGGAAGTTCTTGGATTAATCTCAATAACTGCAATTCTGTCACTTACTGGGTCATGTGCAAACTGTACGTTTGTACCACCGATAACCTCAATTGCTTCTACAATCTTATATGCCTGCTCCTGAAGACGTGCCTGTACCTCTTTGGAGATTGTCAACATAGGTGCGCTACAGAAAGAGTCACCTGTATGAACACCGATTGGGTCAATATTTTCAATAAAGCATACCGTAATCATGTTGTTCTTAGCATCTCTTACAACTTCAAGTTCTAACTCTTCCCAACCAGAAATAGATTCTTCCACAAGAACCTGTCCAACAAGACTTGCCTGTAAACCTCTTGCACATACAGTTTTTAATTCTTCCACATTATATACAAGACCACCACCGGCACCGCCCATTGTATAGGCAGGACGAAGTACTACTGGGTAGCCCAATTCATCTGCTATCGCAAGCGCATCCTCTACAGAATATGCAACTTCACTTCTTGCCATCTCAATACCGAGTTTATTCATTGTGTTTTTAAACTCAATTCTGTCTTCACCACGTTCAATTGCATCAATCTGTACACCGATTACTTTTACATTGTATTTATCCAAAACACCTGCATTTGCAAGTTCGGAGCAAAGATTCAGACCTGACTGTCCACCCAAATTTGGTAAAATTGCATCTGGTCTTTCTTTGGCAATAATCTGTTCTAAACGATTTACATTTAATGGCTCAATATATGTTACATCCGCAATACCTGGATCTGTCATAATTGTTGCCGGATTGGAGTTTACTAATACGATTTCATAACCAAGATTTCTTAATGCTTTACATGCCTGTGTACCTGAGTAGTCAAACTCGCATGCCTGTCCAATGATAATAGGGCCTGAGCCAATAATCAATACTTTATGAATGTCTGTTCTTTTAGCCATTTGTGTCCTCCATTATATATTTATTGGTACATACAGCAATAGTATAACTGTATCTTTTCCAAAAAATTCTCTTCTTTCTATCATACGCAAAATCAGTATTATCTGTCAACAAAATATTCCGATTTCTGATATATTTTTTATTATAAAATTATTTATGAAATATTATAACACTTGCAAAAGCCGGATGTAGAACTCTACCGTTTTCAGTAATGTTTCAATTGGTATTCTTTCATTATTACCATGAACCATTGCTCGTTCTTCCTTAGAAAGGCGCATTGCAGAAAAACGATATACGCGATCCGTAATACGGCAGTAATGCCTGGAATCGCTGCATGCCATCATAAGATATGGCGAAACAATAACCTCTGGCCATGTCTGTCTAATCACAGTTTCTAATTTGTGCCATTCCTCACATGCTGTATCTGAGTAGATGGATGGATTCATACCATTTACCAATTCTATCTTTATCTTTTGGTTTTTGATAACATTCTGCAGATATTCTATCGAAGACTGTATGGTATCGTCTCCTAGCAGACGCATATTCACACCAAAACTTGCCTTTGGCGGAAGCACGTTGTACGCCTTACTTCCCTCCATTCTTGTAACGGCAACTGTCGTCCGCATCATTGCATTTAATTCACCGCCAGATTTTTTACAAATCATATCTAACACCGGCATAAAGCACCAGAGATTTGCAAAAATCATACGATACAAAAATGTGGAATGTCTGCCTAATATATCAAACATCTCTGCAACAGGTTTTACTAACTGTCTCTTAAACGGATGTTTCTCTATTTTGCAAATTGCTTCGCTTAATTGTCCAAGCACGGTATGCACTGGTGGTGTAGATGCATGTCCTCCTTCAGAGTCCATTGTAAAGTCTAAATTGACACCACCTTTTTCTCCAATTCCTACCAATGCACATTCTTCTTGAACACCTGGAAATACATGTTCTACAACAGCGCCGCCTTCATCAACTACAATTGCTGGCTTTATCTTTTTTTGTTCAAGATAAGACACGATATCCGCACAGGAATCCCCGTCTATTTCTTCCTCTCCCGAAAAAGACAAATACAAATCATTGGCAGGAACATATTCTTCTGCAAGCATCTGTTCCAATGCTTCCATAATACCGCAAAGCGTTCCCTTTGTATCTAATGTACCACGTCCCCAGATACATTCCTCTTCTATCACGCCTTCGAATGCTGGTTTACTCCATCCTTCTTCCTCTATAGGAACAACATCATAATGTGCCATGCAGACGGATGGTTTCTCGGAAGATTTACCCGGAAGATAATATAGCAGTCCTGTTTTTCCTATCTTTTCAAGCTGACACTTCTCATGTATCTTTGGGAAACGTTCTTTTAACAGTTGTTCAAATTTTTCAAATTCTGCATAGTCAACCATTGCCTCATCTCTATTAGAAACGGTCTTGCAACGAATCATATCGACCATGTCAGCAATTATTTTATCCTCATCTAAATCTACGGATTTCGCCTCTACACGCGCAACTGGTTTCGGTGTAAATAGCATTGTCCGAAGCAATATCACAAAAAGAAAAAGAAGTACAATGACTATCAAAATCCCCCAAATAACATTCATATTTTACACCCATCCCTTTTTATACATAATTCTTGCAGCCGTCAGTGTAATCACAACTCCCACTGGTACAAGCACTCCTACAGAACCTGCAAGTGATGGTACTGCAAGAAAAAGTGCAACCATAAAAATCAGTGGTGCAATTGCAATTTTCCAGTTTTTGCTTACATACACAACCGCAAGTCCACCAAATAGCGCCGGAAGAATATTGTCAAATGCCGGTGTCAGCACCGGGGAATTTAATATAGGCGTAATCACAGTTAAGGCACAGACACCAAGTGCAAGCACAAGTGTTGTTACAATCGTACTTGTTGCAATGGCAATTGTTGAAATAACCTCTCCTTCCTCTGTACCCGGTTTGACTTCTGCATGTTCCATCGCATTCAAAGCGCTCGGTGCCTTTAAGCTGGTCAGATTTCCGGTCACAAATGCAAGATACGTTCCACCAACACCAAGCATAGGAGCATACGTAATGACTTCAATCACACCAACAGTCCAATAGATTGGTGCTACACCAAGAAGACCTTTGAGCACTGCCGTTGCCTGTGGCCACACATTATAATACAGACAGATTGCAACAGGAACAAAGAGAATGACAACAACTGCCGTCCATACCCATATTTTTCCATACCAATCTGTTTTTTTCATGTAATTACTCATTGTACAGGACTCCTTTCTAGCTAAAAAGCGGTGTTATTACAACCGCAAAAATCATAGCTCCAATCATACTGATTGCAAGTGAATAGGTCTCTAACCATTTCAATTTGCACACTTTAATCAAAACTCCGCACACAAGCATTAGTACTGCTGACGCCAGCAGAACAAACACTGGAATCCACCCCACAATTCCACTTCGTACATCAGCAAATACCACACCCAGAAAAGCAGATATCATACCTAAAAACATGGAAGTCAGGAAAATATCACTCCATTTGCTGTCTTTTTTCTTTAATTTACCCATGCCACCTTGAATCTTTTTCATCAATAGCGGTGGTAAAATGATACTTGGCATAATCCCAAGTGTCATAACCCAGGCAATGGCAGCGTAAATTTCAGGGTCTGTAATTGCTTCCGACAATGAGATACCAAGTGCATTTGCCGTCGAAGTTGCTGCTGGCAATTCATATGTAATCGCACCGATAACACTCATGCGAATCCACGGAAGTGGAATTCCCAAAAACTTGGACAACGTAATTACACCAATCAAGATTGATACCGCTGGCGCAATTGTAAATACCGCGGTAGACACAATTGTCTTCTTTAATTTATCAGTTCCTATGCCAAGTTCTTTGGCTCTTTTATATGCACGCACAAGAAAAAAAGCTGACTGCGCTAATACAAAAATAATAACGCCAACTGCAAGCACATATAAAAACAGACTGTTTATACTAAATTCCATACCTAAGCCTCCAATTTTTATCCCTTTATGCACAGCCTTTCAGCCAATTGCTGCATCACTTTTTTGTCCACCTTACACACTTTCCTATCATACGTGTAGAGTCCATTGACTTCATCTTCAACATCACTTAACTGCGTATATACGCAACCACATACCCCTTTTGAAATCGCAGGAATAATCATCTTGTCATACATACTTGTTACCATATATGTCAATTCGCCTTCCGTTTGTGCGCTTCCATATCCATATGAGTTATATTTACTATAATAGTGTCCTCTAATTGCACGGCTATAACCACCGCACTCAGATACCAAAAGCGGTCTCTCGCCAACTTTCAAATCCACTGTTTTAAAATAAATATGTTCGCTGTCGAAGTCACTCTTCTCCTGCCAAAACCATCCTGAGGTTGCATCATATAGTCTGGTATCATCTAATGTTTTTGCTAGTTCATACATCTCGTCCGCATGAAACTGCCCCCAGCCCTCATTGAATATCGTATATGCTATAATACACGGATGATTATACAGATGCTCTATCGTCTGCTCCATATGGTGCTTGAAAATCAGTTTCCGCTTCGTCACTTTTCCATAAGAATCATCTATCTTCTTTATCCCTATCGTTGGCATCGCGGTATCCCTCAGGAATGAATATCCACCATTATTCACCATATCCTGCAGAACAAGCATGCCGTGTTTATCACAGTAATAATAGAAGATTTCCGGCTCTATCTTAATATGTTTTCTTAACATATTAAATCCAAGTTCCTTCATTCTTAAAACATCGCGTTCATATTCTTCTGGCTCTGCCGGCAAGTAAATACCATCGCTAAAATAGCCCTGATCAAGCACACCATGCAGGAAAATCGGTTCATCATTCAGACATACTCTATTGACACCACCCACATTCTGAATATCAATCTTACGTAGTGCAAAATAAGTTTCTATTTCATCAGCATCTGTCTTTACTACCATTGAATATAAATATGGCTGTTCTAGAGACCACAACTTTGGTTTATATTGCGTACCGTCCGCACACACATACTCTGACAGATTCAAATATCCCTCTTTTCCCTCAAATGTTTTCTCTAATACCTCTCCATTATCGAGTGTAACTGTAACAGAAAATCTATCAACCGACGTTGTTACCTCCGCCTGCTGGCTGTTATGTATTGCAACATCGATTTGAACACCCTGTATATCCGGTTTCAATGTTACATTCTGAATGTAAATATCAGGAACATTTTCCAGCCATACATTCTGCCAGATACCGCTGACTGGTGTATACCACATTCCGCCTCGTTTCTTACATTGTTTACCATACGGGTACTGTTTGGATAGGGTATCTGTTACTTTTACAACAAGTTTATTTTCTATTTTTCCTTTTATAAGTTCTGTGATATCAAATGAAAATGGCAGATATCCACCTTCATGCTTACCGGCGCACTCATCATTCACCCAAACCTCTGCTATCTGGTCAACTGCACCAAAATGCAATAATACCCGCTGCTTTGTAAAAGAATCTGGTACAAAAAATGTCGTTTCATAGATAAGTTGCGTTCCGATCGTTCCTTGATACCCAGATAATAAGGACTGCGGTGGGAATGGCATGAGAATAGAATTCCCATTTAAGGTCCATTCATCATTTAAAATCATATAATCTTCACGTCTTAACTGCGGTCTTGGATAACTATCCCATCCACCAAGCTGTTCCAGCTTTTCTCCTGCTTCTGTCAAAAGCTTATAATGACCAGTCCGTATCACTGCAAAAATTGCATACAATGCTACAAGTACAACAACCGCCACAAACATAGCTGCCACCCAGATACTTCTATCTGGCAGAAAAGAAAAAGTGCCATCCTGATTCTCTATTTGTACAGCATCATGAAGTACAATAGCACCAATTGCTGGTCCAATCACACCTGGTATCAATACCTGACCTATAATACGAACTCCCTGAAATCTTCCTGCCATATTTTCCGGAATACGTTCTCTAATAACTGCACCAAACACTGCCATTCCAGCAAGGTAACCGCACATCATCAACAAGGACCCGACAAAAACTGGTACCGTACTTACACTACAATACAAAATCGCATAGCCACACATAAGCATTCCCATACACGGCAGAATGCTTTTCTGGAAGCCTATCATGTCGTAAATCCTTCCATAAAATACTGTAACAACCGAGGCAATTAAAATCGCCGGCGCCATTACAAACACATAATCACTCATTTGCAATGTCTTTTCATAATACAAAATCAGATATGGCATAAAAGTCTGTATCGAAATCCCAAATAATGCAAATGCACCAATCACTGCATACAAAAGTTTATTTTCCCGCCATGTATTCACACGGAAACTATAGGTAAGATTATCCAGATAAGAAGTTTTATTTTCCTTCTCCTTATCACTTACCAGAACTTCTTCGATTAAGAAAAATCCTAATATGCCAATTACTAAAACAATTCCGCCAATCAATGTATAGATGATTGTCCAGCTTTGGGGCTCGTCAAGGCAAAATCCCATAAAACCGCCAAATACAACAAGGATAGCCACAAGCGGCATCATTGCGTTGATACCTTCAATTTTACCTCTATTTGTCTCGTCACCGGCATCCGTTAACCACGCATTGTACGCCGCATCATTTGCCATAGAACCAAAAAATGTCATAACACAGTCAAGAATAATAACAAGACCGATCCCCAAAGCCGCCGCTTCTGCCACACCACCACACAATGGGGTCAAAATATCCATACGCACAAAACCGAATGCCAATATTGTAATACCCCAGAAAAAATATCCGCCACAGATAAAAATCTTTCTCTTACCTACTTTATCTGATAGCGCACCCATCAAAATCGTTGTCACAGTTGCCGCTATGGCACTAGCACTGACCATCAACGAAATATCTGCTGCTGACGCATGGAACATCTTATAAAGAAATACGTTTAAATACATATTTTCTACCACCCACGCTACTTGCCCAATCAGTCCAAATAAAACGAGTGCTATCCAAAACTTTTTTCCAAGTCTATTCATAAATAACCTCCCATGCATTATACATTACTGTCTGTTAAAATAATCTATACCATCCTCTGGTCTGAAATAGGTTCTAATATATCCGTCTGTGGAAACAATGACCAATTCGTTTGTACTCTCCAGATAGTAAACCAAATCCCCATCTTCTGCTTCCTGTTTACAAAGCACCTCCGCACTATTTAAAACCCTGTTTGCACCTTCCAAATACTCTTGCGCAGAAGCATAATCAAATTCCTCACCATGCTTCTCATAATGTTCTTCTAAATATTCGTTTTTGCGAAATGTATAAGAAATCTCAACAAAATTCTCATTGAAAATTTCCTGTAAAACAGTATCCGAAACTTCATAACCAGTTTCTTCTGGTGTTGTGACATATGTGTCACTTTCTCCTGTTAAGCCTTTAACGACTGCAAAAAACAAGAGCAGAAAAAATGTAACCACCCAGACACGAATATTTCCATTGTTGCTACGATATTGATTGGATGTTCTATTCATACTTCACATCTCCTACTAGTCTTGCTTTTTATCCGGTATAACAAAAATAAATATCAACGAACTTAACAATAGCATCAACGGATAAAATAGATTTGGAATAATCTGAAATGCCGATACCGCACTACCAAGTTCTGAGGCAACCGACACCGCAACAAGCATCTGAGCACCATATGGGATAATCCCCTGGAAGATACAAGAAAATGTATCCAGTATAGAGGCTGCCTTTCGTGGTGAAATCTTATAATTCTCAGCCATTTCTTTTGCGATAGGATTCGCCATAACAATGGCAACTGTATTGTTTGCAGTTGCAATATCCATTGCGCCTACAAGAAGTCCCATGCCAATTGTTCCACCTTTTGTGCCTTTGAATATTTTCTTAATTAACTGCAACAAAGCTGCAAATCCACCATATTCATCAATAAGTGCACAAATTGCAGATACTAAAATTGCAACCATAGCCGTTTCAAACATTCCAGAAACACCACTTCCCATATTAGCAAGCATGTCTGTTGCCGCTGTTGCACCTGTTACAAGCATAATCACTGCACCACACACAATACCAATCAACAGCACAACAAAAACATTAATTCCGATAATTCCACCCAGCAATACAAGGACATACGGAACAATCTGTATCAAATTGTATTCTCCTATTACCGCAGTTCCTACATCAGTCCCCATAGATTTAATAAAAATAACAACAAGTGTCGCCAGCGCTGCTGGTAATGCAATGCCAAAATTTTCACGGAATTTATCTTTCATTGCACAACCTTGTCCATTGCATGCTGCAATTGTTGTATCTGAAATGAAAGACAAATTGTCTCCAAACATAGCACCGCCTACAACAGATCCCAGACACAACGGTATACCAAAACCTGAACTTCCTGCTACTGCTACTGCAATCGGTGTAATCAATGTGATTGTTCCTACAGATGTTCCCATAGCTAGTGATACAAATGCACTAACTACAAATAAAACCAAGACTGCAAATTTGGCAGGAACAAAAGAAAGCAGGAAATACGCCACACTTTCCGCACTACTTCTTCCTACAACACCAACAAATATGCCGGCTGCCATAAAAATGAGAACCATCGTTATAATATTCTTATCCCCAACACCTTTTGCCATAATTGCCAACTTGTCATCAAAACTCAGTTTAGGATTTTGAAAACATGCCACCATCAATGCAACTAAAAAAATAACAACAATAGGAATATTGTAAAATCCCATTGATATTTTCAAAACATATTCAAATAAAATACCCAGTCC
>JAFUQM010000076.1 GCA_017472325.1 Lachnospiraceae bacterium | reverse complement strand
TGTATCAGATGCCGCATTAATTTACGTGGATAATTTTTAGATACAAACGTTATCGTAATATCCTCCGCCTTTATTATGTCAACCTTCACAGTGTCTGTTTTATAAAAGTACGCATAACCACATACTTTATAATAATCATCAATACTTAAATAGTCCTCCGGACTTTTGTATTCAATGATATTGTATTTGCGGAAAATCCTTCCTAGATTCTTCTTCACTGCATAGGAAGAATCCTTCTTCTCGATTAGTACATCAATTTCCTTTGGTTTTGTTCGCAAATCATCTGCGTGGCACATTTTCTTTTGTTTATTCAACTTCTCTCTGTGTCCTCCTTATGTCATTGTCAGGAGTCCACTTTTCTTTGAAACCCCTGCTTTTTGTTGGTATAAAAGCATGAATTTCTTAGAATTTTGAGATATGATTTAGAATCTTAGATGTACGAACAGCAACACATTTTACGAGTTGCCTGATTCGCACCAGAAATATGCTTTGTATAATATAAGGATGCCAAGCGTGACATCCTTTGTTTTAGAATATCAGTTTTACGCATGGAATGCAATGACTTTTTTAGTTCTATATATAGACTTTTATTACACCTTTTACATACTCACTTTTCTAGGCATACTCTCCCGTATTCCGCATAGAATAGTAACAGTAAGAAGGGGAGGAATGCTTTATGGATAAAAAAGTAAAGCTATATTTTACAATTGGTGCTATTATAGTGTCTATTCTTGGTACTCTAGGGCATTTTGCATATGAATGGAGCGGTCAAAATCCTATTGTTGGACTCTTTACCTCTCTGGATGAATCTGTATGGGAACATATCAAGCTCTTATTCTTTCCTATGCTTGTCGTTGGTAGTTTTCTTGTCACATCATTAAAAGAAAACTATCCTGCCGTACTTCCTGGACTACTAGCCGGAAATTTGGCAGGATGCATTATGATTCCTGTTATCTACTATACGTACTCCAGTATATTAGGTCGTAACATTTCCTGGATTGACATTAGTATCTATTATATCTGCGTCAGTCTGGCATTTGCAATTGCCTATGATATGACAATAAACGAAAAAGGTGCTGCCTATACCAAACCCTTGTTACTAGCAACAGCGCTAACCGCTGCTGCATTTATTCTAAAAAGTCTACCACTGGTATTACCAGCATAACTGTATGTATTCCTCTGCTTCATTTTCTGTATTGTCACACGCTACAAAAAAACCTCATAGAACGGTTTTACCCGCTCTACAAGGTCTTAATAGTTATTTAAAGTATGCTACACCAGATTCAAAAATCTTCATATCCTGCTCGCCATAGATATTCATTGCCACCGCAACGTCTCTACGTTCTGAATGTGCCATCTTACCGAAACATCTTCCATCTGGAGATGTGATACCTTCAATAGCAGCATAAGAACCATTTACGTTCCATTCCTCATCCATAGATACGTTACCATTGATATCTGCATACTGTGTTGCCACTTGTCCATTTGCAAACAGCTTGTCAATCCATTCTTTTGGTGCAACAAATCTACCTTCTCCGTGAGATGCAGGGTTTACATAAGTTGCTCCTAATTCTGCCTGCGCAAGCCACGGTGATTTATTGGATACCACTTTAGTATATACCATCTTGGAGATATGACGATTGATTGTATTAAATGTCAATGTAGGAGAATCTTCCTTCTGTCCTACAATTTCTCCATATGGTACAAGACCTAATTTTACAAGTGCCTGGAATCCATTACAAATACCAAGTGCAAGTCCATCTCTTTCCTGTAACAGCTTCATAACAGCTTCTTTCATCTTCTCATTCTGGAATGCTGTTGCAAAGAACTTTGCACTACCATCTGGTTCATCACCAGCAGAGAAGCCACCTGGGAACATAATAATCTGTGCCTGTTCAATTGCTTTTTCAAATTCATCCACAGAACTTCTAATATCTTCTGCTGTTAAGTTCTTAAATACTTTTGTGATAACCTTAGCGCCTGCACGCTCAAATGCTTTTGTGCTGTCATATTCGCAGTTGGTTCCTGGGAATACCGGAATGAATACAGTTGGTTTTGCAATTTTGTTCTTGCACACGTAAATACTATCCGCATTATATACATCAGATGCAACTGGGGTTGTATCTTTTTCTGCTTTTGTAGGGAATACTTTTTCCAACTTGGATGTCCATGCATGTAATGCCTCATCCATTGTAATAACTACATCCTTATATGTAAATGTTGCTTTTTCTGTAACTGTACCAACAACTGTATAATCCATTTCTGTTTCATCTAATACAGATATTGCATCTGCTGGCATTTCTACGATAATGTTACCAATACCATTTGCAAACAGCGCTTCTTCATTCAGTTCATCTGAAACTGCAATACCAAACTTGTTACCAAATGCCATTTTACTCATAGAAGCTACAATACCTTTAGCATCTACTGCATATGCAGATACAATTTTGCCTTCTGCAATTAGTTTCGTAATCTGGCTGTATAATTCCATAACCTTTTCGTAAATTGGAAGGTCATATTCATCTTTTTCAATTTCAAACAGTACAATCTTATTGTCTGCTGCTTTTAATTCTGGTGTAATCACATCCTGATGGTTTGCCACATCCACTGCAAAAGAAACGAGTGTTGGTGGAACATCAATATCATTAAATGTTCCTGACATACTATCTTTACCACCAATAGATGCAAGTTCAAATCCCATCTGAGCATCATATGCACCAAGCAAAGCTGCAAATGGCTGACTCCAACGACTTGGATCTTCTGTCATACGTCTAAAGTATTCTTGGAAAGTAAAGTGAATTTTCTTATAATCTCCACCACTTGCCACAATCTTAGCCATAGATTCCAATACAGCATATACAGCTCCGTGGTATGGACTCCATGAAGATAAGTATGGATCAAAACCATAACTCATCAATGTAATCACATCTGTTTTTCCTTTTAAAACAGGAAGTTTTGCCGCCATCGTCTGTGTCTCTGTTAACTGGTATTTACCACCATATGGCATAAATACGCTTCCGGCACCGATAGAACCGTCAAACATCTCCACAAGACCTTTCTGTGAGCAGACATTTAAGTCATGTAACAGTGCAAGCCATGCACCTTTTACATCTTCTGCCTCCAGTTTCTTTGCAACTTCTGCTACAGCCACTTTCTTAAAGTAGTTGTCTTCTTCTTTTGGCATATCTACTTTGACAGTTGTCTCCTGATGTGCTCCATTTGTATCAAGGAATGCTCTCTTAATATTTACAATTTCTTTGCCTCTCCATAACAAGACAAGTCTTGGCTCTTCTGTAACAGTAGCTACTTGTACAGCCTCTAAGTTTTCTTCTGCTGCATAAGCAAGGAAAGTATCTACATCTTTAGGATCTACAACAACTGCCATTCTCTCCTGTGATTCAGAAATAGCAAGTTCTGTTCCATCAAGACCTGCATATTTTTTAGGTACTTTATCTAAATCTACTGTCAGACCATCTGCCAGTTCACCGATTGCAACGGATACCCCACCGGCACCAAAGTCGTTACATTTCTTAATTAACTTACTAACTTCACTGCGTCTAAAAAGTCTCTGGATTTTACGTTCTGTAGGTGCATTACCTTTCTGCACTTCAGCACCACATGTTTCAATAGAGCTTTCAGTGTGAACTTTAGAGGATCCTGTCGCACCACCACAACCATCACGACCAGTTCTTCCACCAAGTAAAATGATGACATCATCTGGGTCGGATGTTTCTCTAATCACGTTGCTTCTTGGAGCAGCACCCATAACAGCACCAATTTCCATTCTCTTGGCAACATAATTCGGATGGTAAATTTCTTTTACAAAACCGGTTGCAAGACCAATTTGGTTACCGTAAGAAGAATAACCATCTGCTGCACCACGTACTAACTTCTTCTGTGGCAGTTTACCTTTTAATGTATCTTCTACTGCAACTGTTGGGTCTGCCGCGCCAGTTACACGCATTGCCTGATATACATAGGAACGACCTGAAAGTGGATCACGGATAGCTCCACCAAGACAAGTAGCCGCACCACCAAATGGCTCAATCTCTGTTGGATGATTGTGCGTTTCATTTTTGAAACTTACAAGCCATTCTTCTGTTACTTTTCCCATACCGTCCTGTTTGTCAATTTCAACAGGCACCACGATAGAACATGCATTGATTTCTTCTGATTCTTCCAAATCCTGCAGTTTTCCATCTCTTTTTAATTTTCTCATTGCCATAAGAGCAAGATCCATCAGGCAGACAAATTTATCATCTCTTCCTGCAAAAATCTCTTCTCTAGTATCAAGATAACTCTGGTATGTTGTCTCAATTGGAGTTTTATAGTAACCATCCTCAAACTCAATATCCTTTAACTCTGTTGAGAATGTTGTATGACGGCAATGATCAGACCAATATGTATCAAGTACTCTGATTTCTGTCATGGATGGATCTCTATCTTCATCATCTCTAAAATATTTCTGGATGTGAAGGAAATCCTTAAATGTCATGGCAAGACCTAAAGAATCGTATAAATCCTTTAATTCTGCTTCTGGCATATCCTTAAAACCATCAAAAATAATAACATCTGCTGGTTCATCAAATACTGTGACAAGTGTATCCGGTTTCACCATATCCGTTTCTCTGGAATCTACTGGATTGATACAATATGCCTTAATCTTAGCAAACTCGTCATCACTCACTGTACCTTCTAATAAATAAGTTACTGCTGTTTTGATGATTGGTTCTTCATCTTCTTTTAAAAATTTTACACACTGTACTGCAGAATCTGCTCTCTGGTCAAACTGTCCAGGAAGGTATTCCACACTGAATACTCTGCCTTCTGCTGGCATATCAAAATTCTCATGGTATAAAATATCTACTGGTGGTTCCGAAAATACCATACGACATGCTGACTCAAATGTCGCATCCGAAATATTCTCCACATCATAGCGAATAAAGATTCTTACATTGCGGACACCATTGATATCAAGATATCCAATAATATCTTCTTTTAGCTCTTTCGCTTTTACCGCAAAAGGTTCTTTCTTCTCCACATAGATACGTTTTACGTTTCCCATTTACTACTACTCCTCCGTCATGTTTTATCAGTTTGTTATTCTTCTATAATAAGACCCTGCATAATATGTAAAAACTGCTGGTCTACAATTTCACCTGTAATTCCCATTGTCTTAGAAGCGACTTTCATACCTTCAATAACATACATAATATTTCTTGCTGTTACTTCAGGATCCACATTGTAAAATTCTCCATTCTCTACGCCTGCACGAATTAACTGTTCTATAATAGACACCGCTTCTTCAAACTGTGTGCGTATCAGGTTTGCTTTTCCTTTTGGTTTATTCTCAAAGAAATATTCGTAAATTGCAACGGTCAGATTATTTTTCTTTCTCAGCAGTTCTTTTTTCTGTTCCTTCAAGAAAAGTGCGAGGATATCCCCCGCTCCTGCTTCTTCCGTAATCTCACTAGCAAACACATCATCTGTTTCCTGCGCTTCCATCTGTAAGACATTTAAGAATATTTCCTTTGTACTTTCAAAATATAAATACAAACCACCACGGCTGATATTGCAGGCTTCAACAATATCTTTCATAGTTACATTTTTGTAACCCTTCTCTATAAATACTTCTCTTGCCACAGTCAGTATGTATTCCTTCTTTTGAATCGATTTCTCACCCATAAATAACTCCTATCTATTACCTTCCTGCACTGTCCTATGCCAGAGGTCCGTCATGGAACTCTACAATTTCTTTCATCTTCTTAACCAGTGCCAGAAAAATACCTTCCTCCATACCCTGTGACCATACAGTTGATTTTGTCATGCCACCGAGTACATACTTGGACATAATTCCCCATAAAATATGCATATCCTGCAATTTAACCAATGCAATGATTTTACGCTCATCCTTTGGTGTAGAAATACCATTTCGTGTATATACATAAGCATAATTTTTATCAATCAGAGGACTCTGCTTTACTTCACGCACAAATGTAAGTAATGTACTATCATATACTGGAAATGTCATCGAATGCACAGCAAGACCATCGCCTGCATAATTGGAGCTTACGTTACATCCTGATTTTGCTTCCAGCCACGGCAAATATTTTAATAGTTTTTTCACTTCTGGAGCATATTTTTCTATTAACTCTTCTCTGCTTAATTTATCACTCATGTAATCCCTCCTACCGCGCTCGCGCCTCAGCGCCAAAACTAAGTTTTGGCTTCTTGACTCTCGCTTTTTTTGCGACTCAGCGCCAAAACTAAGTTTTGGCTTCTTGACTCTCGCCTTTTTTGCGACTCATCGCCAAAACTAAGTTTTGGCTTCTTGACTCTCGCCTTTTTTGCGACTCATCGCCAAAACTTTGTTTTGGCGATGTTCGTTGCACTCACATGGACTGCATATAAGGGTGTCTGCCTGTTGCAAGCAACGTCAGGCACCCTTATATGCAGTCCGCGTGAGTCGCTTATTCGTACATTATATCATAAATTTGAAAAAGGTACAGCAAAGTTACGAAATTTCTTTCTTGGATTGTAATATTTCAAAACCCCTTGTATAATAGAAAGTAATGAAAACCTTTTTGCTATTATGATTTAGGGGAGATTACAGGAGGGTATATGGCAGCACAGAAATTCACACAAGGGACAATCATAAAACAGAATGATGATGCACTAACTGAACTATTCCTGATAACAGAAGGCTCTGTCAGGGCTTGTTTTGATGGTGGCGAGATTCATCTTGGAAAGGGTGATGTTATTGGTCTATGCGACCTCGCATATACTACACATACATGTACCTATATAGCATCCGAAGATACCGTTGCATTTGGATATAAAGTAAACGCAGGCAGTGACGATTTAACACTTCCTGGCTCAAGCGGTGACTTTGATATGCTTTTACTGAATTCCATGATAAGGCAGACTTGCGCTTTTCTGGATTCCTTTGTTTTATTAGAATTTAACAGTAATAATTTATATTCTTATTTAAAAGAACGTTACGAGGAATATGTCATTCTTTGTTCCAAATATATTATATCACCAAAGGCATTGCCTGGATTTGAACTCATCCAACCATTCACTACAGAAGACTCCATTGCATCATGGCTGACTTCCTATTATGAGGCAATGTCAAAACTTACTCCAGAACAGAAAAAAGCAATGGCTGCTTCACGCAATTTTCTAATTGGTATTTTATTAAAGGCCAGTCTAGATACACATGCAGTCTTTTCGCTGGCACAACAGCATTATGATTATGAGTGTGCAATTTCTTCTGTTTTACTCAATGAAGATCATCTTGACTTTTTAGATTTATATACTGGCATTTTAACACAAGCAACTAAGAACAATGCTGACACTACTGCACTTTCTACAACCATTGGTCGTATGATGATTTATATGGAAAGTCTGTCCTCTATTGATCAGAATCTATATAAGACACGAAATGCACAGTATCGTCAGACACTCGAGAAACTCGAAAGTGCTCCTGCGCCAAGAGATGCTTCTGCAACAAGTGCTGAACTGAAAAATTCTCTGGATGCGATTCTCCGTTATGCTGATATCGATCCAGAAGAAGCTGCAACTTTCAAATCCAGCATTTTGAATTATAAACTTTTACAGGATAGAAATGCCCAGACTGATGAAGCTTCTAAACTTCGTCGTACTATTACAAAGTTATTCTATGATATTTACAATATTACCTTCCAAGTCAGCTTGACAGATGCGAACGTCCCGCTTCCAGTAAAAATGTTCCTCAATTTCGGTTTTGTTGATGAAGAACTTGCAGGTCTCTCTAATGCAACTTATCTGGCATCTATTGTAGATACCTTAAAACCTAATCCGGAAATTGGTGTTTATACACTGTATGAATGGCTAAAAGCTATTTATAATGGAGAAAAAGAACCTAGCCGTAATGCCTTTGAAACGGATTATGCTACCCATGTACGCGAGATGCGTGTATCTGGACGTATCACTCCTGATATTGAGAAAAAAATGTTACAGGACAATGCACAGAAGGTAATGTTTGAGCTTGAGAATCTTTTCCCTACAGCAAATAAAATTACTTATGGACGTGTTTCTACATTCTGCCCTGTATTTTCAGAACACAATGTATTAAAAGAATTAAAAGATATGCTGGTAACACCTGAACTTGTTGCCAGATCCTTCCGAGATATTCGTGCAGTTGATTTTTCTGCATTTTATCGTGATACAGTATATAGCTATCCATCTGTCGGCGTTAATCAGGAATTTGTTCCTATTGAAATCCTGCCTGAGCTTATTCTTTTCCCAAATGTAGGTACCAGGGGAATTATGTGGCAGGAGATTTCCGGAAGGGATCGTAATACCCCAGCCCGTATGTTAGCTTCTATTTTCTCTTTAAGTGAACTACATACTCTCTTAATCAGAATGACAGGAGAATATCGTTGGGAAATCTGCAGACGTATTCAAGGTGGTCGTTGGAACGATTTATCAGATCCATCCTTAACAAGCGAGTATTTTGACTATATCCAGTTCTATCGCAAAAACCATGATCTTTCTACAGATGCCAAAGAAAAGATTAAAACTGCTCTTACCAAAGCAAGAAACAGCTATCGTGAAATGTTTGTTATGGATTACATTATGTGGATACAATATGAAAGTGTTGGTTCTCCACGTTTGAATAAAGTATCAAGAACAATTTTATTCAGCTATTGTCCTTTTGCAGCAGATGTACGTGCAAAACTTCAAGTGAATCCACTCTACCGTGAGTTACTTACCAAATATGATTTAAAGAAAACACAGAAGCTGCACCGTATGGACAATCTTCTGCATCGCTTCACTTCTGCTAATGTACCTATTCCGGCAGAACTGGAACACTCAAGAGCTTATATCGAAAGTTAGGATAACAAGATATGAAATATCTCAGATTATATGTACAAAAGACACTACGCTATTTGTTAAAGCCATTGTCTTTTGTTCCTGCATGCTGCATCATGTATCTTATTTTTTACATGTCAGCACAGGAGGGTACTGCTTCTGCCAGCCTGAGTTATAAAATCAGCCTAAAACTGGTTACAATGGCAGACATCCTACTCAAAAAAGAACTAGATATACTACAACTTGCATATTACGCTGATTTGATTCATTATTATGTAAGAAAATTAGGACATGTCATTGAATATTTTGCACTGGCTGCATCCATTACGTGTCCGCTTTACGTATATCGTTTGCGTGGTTTCAAACTAATATTATTCACCGGAGCTTTCTGTGTTATCTTTGCCTGTCTGGATGAGTACCACCAATCATTCGTTGCCGGACGTGGACCTTCTATCAAGGATGTTGGCATCGACAGCATCGGTATTTTCTCAGGCATTCTAAGTACACAACTTGTATGCTATATTGGTCGCAAAACTATTTTTGCTCCACTTTCCAAAAAGACATAATACCCAAACGCCGGCAAGTTTCACGAGCCGTCTTATTGGACAAAACGACAGCACGCTTTGCAAGCTGTCTCATTCAACATAAAAACTGCCGTACCATTTATCATTGGTACGGCAGTTTTTTACTGAACACCAGCAAGCTGGTGTTCAGTTTGCTAAGCCTGCTTATTACGTTTCATATCCATGCATATATTATCGTTTTACAATCACTTTAATCGTTGTCGTAAGATCTTTTGTAATACCATCACGTCCTCTTAACTTTACAGTAACAGGAATGTTATATGCTTTACCTTTTTCCGTTGCAAGAACTGCATCTTTATCGCTAATTCTTACCGTCACATAGTTTCCGCCACTTACTGTAATATCTGCTTTTCCATCCTTATTGCAATCAACACTGCCATAAGCACTGTTAATAGAATAGTAAGATGGAACTGATAAATAATAACTTCTTGATACATTATCTGCTGCTGCATATAATGTCTGTCCATTATTAGTTACTGTTACTTTTGCTTTGGACTGTTTTGGTTTGATTGTAAATGTATTACTTGTTACCTGGAAGCAGTCTCCATCTTCATTCGCAATTGTATACTTCACTGCAAGTTTGTATGCCTGACCTGCTTTTAGATTATCTCTATCTGCAATGGAAATATAATATAGTGTTCCATATTTGCCATTATAATACGCATACGTACTTCTTAATGTAAAGTAATCACTATATTCTCCTGTCAATTCATACTCAACTACTCTATAGTTGTCCGCCCAATTACTGAATTTTGGATTTACTGCCACTATATACTTCGGGAACAGCCAACTATAGCTATAGTTGTCATAGCTTCTGTCATGCACCAAATCAAGTGTTCCCTTTGGTGTTACTTTGGCTGTAACTGCTTTGTCAATGATACTTACTGTTAATGTTAATGATTTCGCCGCTGTTACTTCACCAGTCTCTGTATTCTTATAATATGGTGTCACTTTATACTTATAATTGCCTGGTGTGAAAGATTTGTTCATAATCTCTGCACGATTCTGCCTAAACTCTATTTCATTACCTAAAGTTCTAACCGTAAACAAATCATCTGTTAATAACTGCTGCGCTTTCGCATCTGTACCCTCAACAACAATGTCTTCGCAACCTAGGGAATACATATTTTTCAAAGCAACATATGTTCTAGATACACTTTCTTCCTGTGTATTAAATGTCATCTTCTTGCTTGTCAGATACGCTGTTGGTTTACCTGCTTTGATTGTATGCGTTGCCTGCAATGGTTCACGCCACATCAAAGAGTCAAAGGTCAATGTCATTTTTTCGGTGGAGTTCTTGCCTGTATAATAATAATTTACGTTTGAAGAACCATTTGACGTTGTCATCGTGATATCGTCAACATCACATTCTACTTCGTCATAATAAGAATTTGATGTTGCTGATTCATAAAAATACAAATATCTCTTATTGGTTTTATCGTATACATTAAAGCCGCCACGATATACTCCAATAGATGGTGCAATGTTGCTTGAAGCATTCAAGGTCGCCAGTTTTGGTTTTTTGTATACAAATTTAAGCTTAAAATCATTAAATGTATATACCTTATGATATCCACGAAGTACTACCATCAGAGTTCCTTTTGTAATGTTGTCATCCTGCAGTTTGCCTGCTGTCATCTTAATATCCTGCTGTGTCATATAGAAGTAAGGTTGCTTGTTAGAGAAATATATACTTCCTACAGCAAAACCATTACCAGAGCCTTCAGACTTATCTATCCAACTTACACCGCTTACTCTGTTACCGCCAGTATTCAAAGTAATTCTTCCCTGCGTATCCTTAAAGAACAGGTTTGGCGCCACACTCATCTTCGCTGTCACTTTAGGTTCTTTATTGAAAACATTTACAGCAAGTGGATATTCATATGTCGCATCTGCTGTCGTTGTCACTTTGATTAGAACACTAAAATTGCCTGTATCAATTTTTCTTTCTGTTGGCTGTACAAGATACTGATATCCGCTATACTGTGCAATCTTTAAGTTTGTAACTGGTGCCTTTGTTGTCTTATCAACCAGTTCTACACTACGAATACCTTCCCCATATACAGGAACGATTTCGATAGCACCGCCAGCACTTGCATACTGTTTACCATAATAATCGTTATAATTATATGCAATATTAACCGTTGCCTTCGCACTGTTAACACGTGGAGCATGGTTACGAATTTCTACGTTAAGTACGCTCTGACATCCTGCCACATCTTTGGCATTCACCATAATGACAGTATGACCTTCTGCTTTCGCAGTTACTTTTGCCGTATGTGTATCTGCACCTGCTGCCACTGTTGCAACTGCTCCATCCGTTGTCTTCCATTGCAATGCTGTTTCTACTGTTTTGCCAGTGCTGTCTGTTACTGTTGCTTTTAAATCAAAATCCTTTTTATCATCTACCTTTTCAAAGATAACTGTATTTCCCTTGATAGATACGCCTTCTGTATCTGTTGTAAAGGAAATATTATGAACTAATTCTTCTTCTACTGCAACAAGTGTATAAGTTCTCGTTGCAAGTGTTTTTCCGTCTGCTATGATAGCTGCATTTAATGTATATGTACCAGCTTTCTGTGCTGCTACTGTATAGGAATGATTGCCATTTGGTGTAATAGTAAGTCCATCCACTGGTGCTATCTCTGTGATATATGAACTTGCAGAAATATTACCCATATAAGCCGGCTCTACCTTTAATGTCAGAGTAGCATTATTCGCAATCTCTAATATATTGCCCCAAACACCTGTAGTTGCATAGGTATATGCACCTGTAATTGTTGCAATATTTACATTTACAGTAGTTTCTAACGGATATCCTTGTGTACCAGTATATACAACTTCAAAAGCATATTTGCTGTCTCCATCTACCGCATTGTTGATAAGTGGTGTATCTGGATATTTCCATTCCCATCCGTCAGCCCAATCATTTGTAAGCGGAACATCACCAATTTTACTATGGATATTCGTTAACGCATACAATTCTGTTTGTATACCAGATTTCGGAAGACCAATAACATTTAATGTTACTTCTACGCTGTTTGCTGCATAGGCATGTGCCACATCATCTTTTACTGTAATTGTCAGAACCGTACTTCCTTGTCCTGTTGGTGTTATCTGACCATACTCATTTACAGTAGCAACAGCTGTGTTTGATGAAGTCCATGTATAATTGCTTACATTGAAGTAATCATTTGGAGTAACTTCACCTACTACGTAATATACAACGTCATTAAAATGTGCTAATGTATAGCTTCCATCTTCATTTGCAATTGCTGGGTAACGACTGTCCGAAGTTGTAATATTTCTAAGACCAAAGCCCTTTCCTTCTACATCTACAATTACAAACATGGAAGCCTTCACACCATCTTTTTCAAAAGTTACCTGTGTACTACCTACACCAACAGCCTCTAGAGCACCTGCATTCCATGAAAGAACGCTCATTTTTGCTGGTATCACAGTAAAGTCTGATAATAATACTAGTGTTCCATCTGCCGTTTTTTCATAAAGTCCAAGCCCTTCTTTGCTCTTTCCTTTACAAATATACTCACTTGCATAGTAATCATATGTATTGATTGTACCCGTACTATCTACATAACCAATCACATAATTTTTCACTGTTACTTCACAGGTTGCTTTTACATTTGCATCATATCTGGATGTTGCTGTAATCACTGCACTACCAACACCCTGTGCATATACAGTTCCATCTGCTGTTACTGTTGCTATTGTTTCATCACTACTGCTCCAAATAACTTCTGCTGATGCTGTAGCTGGTGCAGCCACCGCTTTCAATTTCTTACTACTATATCCTTCAAAATTGTTGCCTGCATATGCAGCATTTAAAGAAATTGTTTCTTCTGAAAGAGTAAGAGATGTTGGCGTCTCTGCTTTTTTCGTTGTAAATTTATAATCACAGTTTAACTCTGAGATTACTACAGAACTACCATTTTCTGTTGTTCTGATGGCAGCTTTGGTAATCGTATATTCTGTCTCACCAAGAAGATTTCTAAATGTTACTTCCTTGGTATACCCTGTTGCTTGTTTTAATACAACTGTCTGTTCCTGACCATTATTTAATGTAAGTGTTACAGACAATCTCTCATCCTCTGTACTATCTTTCGCTACTACACTAACTACAGCCTTATTATCTGTTATCTTGCTATCATCTGCTGTAAACGCTAATGTATAGTTACCTTTTTTAGTTGTAAATTCACCAGTTACTTTTCTCTGTGAATCGTTAACAACATCTGGACTTTCTAAGTTCCGAGCATCATGGATAACAATTGCATACTCATATGTAGTACCTGCCTTCAAGGACTCTACATTCCATTCCATGTTTTCAGAAGAATCATCTGTATAGGTATAAGTCTCATGATTCCAGTATGTATCACCTTTTGCTCTTACAAATAAATGAACATAACTATTTAGATAATAAATATTATTCAAAAACTGTGCATTGATTTTGGCTGATGCATAACCAGCAGATGCACCTGCATTTGTCAGGGAACGCTCATCTTTATCTGTAGATATCTCTCCACTAACAGTCTTTTTCAATTCATCAACACTTACACTTGAATTATCTGCCAAACCAATTTTATATTCGTAAGTTGTATTATCTTTTAATTCAACGCCATTGTATTTTGATATCTGGCATGTTCGTCCATCATAGGAAGCATGATAACTATCATCCAATACGCATTCCCATTGTGCACCTTCAGTTTTTTCACGAAGATAATACAGCACATATCCATTCATTCCATCCGCAAGTCCATTCAATGATACATCGAATCTTAAAGAATGCAGTGATGGAGTTATGTTGTTGATCACTATCGCTCTTTCATCTTTTGGCGTTGTAAAACTGAAAGTATGATATGTTACACTGCTATCACGATCACACAACGCTACATCATACGCTGTATTTTCCTCTAAGTTGAAAAACATGATTGTTGAACTATAATTATTATACTTCGTCAAATAAGCATACTTATCCATATCACGATAGTTTGTAGCATCTGCCTTTTTTAAATAAGTATATACACCAAGCGACTGTGTGCCCGTAAAATTACGAACATCATCTTCACTTAAAGCGACTGTATATGTCTGTCGATTAAACAGGTTTACTGTATTCTCAAGCACTAAATTGGCTTTTGTAGTCTTTACAGTCTCATAAACTACACAATAACTATCATCTATAGAAGTATTGTACTGATTTGCTTCAATTGTAAATTGTAATTGATATTCTGTCTCTGGTACAAGGAATTTATAATCTGCTGTTTTGATAGTTGCTTCATATCCATTATCTGCATTCAGTGCGATACCATCGCAGAATCCACTATAACCTTCACCTGCGAAATAATATGCCTTTAAATAATAAGTTCCAGATAGTGGTTCTTCTGTTGTACTCTCCGCCTTAAAGGTACGCACAATATCAAATGCATTTACTTCGCCTTCTCCAACCTGTGTCATTTTCACACCGCTGGTTCCTGCCGCAGTATATTCTAGAGCTTTTTTTACACCATTTGCCATGAATATAATTTCATAGGTTCTGCCCGATTTGAAGTTGACAAATGTTCCTGTAGTCACAACATTTGGCTGTACTGTTGCGCATTCACCATTGCATCGGCTTAATGAACCCTTTTCTCTATAGAAAATGGATACCCCAGTTGCTTCCGTGATACCTGCAATTCCAACAGAATAATCCACATAATTTTCTATCTCTTCATCATCAGTCAATGCAACCGTAATATCATCCGCAGTAAATGTTGCTTCTGGTGTTGTTACATTAACAATTTCTTTCTTCAAAACAAGAGAATCATCAAACTGCACCCACATCGTAATCGGATTCTGTGTATTGGCAAGTAATGGAACACTTGTATCTGTACATGTAAAAGTAGTGGTTTCTCCTTTTACAAGTGCCTCTCTAATATAATCCGAATGCTTTCTTCCAAAAATATCTGTATATTCATAATACAAATTTGCATAGGTTGCTTCTCCTGTATATCCGGACACATCAGCCTGCATATTTAAAACTAATCCGAAGTCCGAATCTGTTGTTACCGATGCTGAATAACTTGCCGTTATATTAGATGCAGCAGTTGCTACTTCCATATAATGCACCGTCTGTCCATCACTATCTACATATTCGAAATAGTAATTTGTTTCTGCCTGTAAATCATAGAAAGTGTACTCAGCCCATCCATAACTATTAGCAGATTTCATCTTTTCCTGAGCCGAACCATCCGTTGGTGCATAATACCATCTACCACCTTGTTTATTATTATCTATCTCTGCTTCAATGGTAATTATGTTTTCTTTAGCATCAATGTGATGTACCATAACAGCCATGTTTGCTTGCTTTGTTTTTACTGGTGCAGCAATCTCAAACACTTCGTATATTTGGTGACTGGCTGAATCGGCAACTACAAGATACACTTCGTAATCTTTTCCTGTTTCTATGTTTACGATATAGTCTTCAGAATCATCACCTGCATACATATATAAGTCACGTGTTGGATAAATTTGTGTATCTACCTGATGATAGTTATATGTCAAGTTATATCGATCCGCCAGTGTGACTCCCTCGTTTGGAATCATTGAAACACTACCACGCATATGATAATATCCCGGCTCTAATGTAACTGCCATTGTATATTCATCCGTCTGTGCAGTATAACTTCCATCTTCCTGCATAGTGAGTGTATAAGAATCCAGTTTTTCTACTACCATATCAAGAGTAGTCACCATACTATATGCAGATATCGACATGTATGCTGTTTCATTGGCTTCCAATTTCTCTGTATGTAAAATAAGGTCTTGATAGCTATATCCGTATTCTGTTCTAATATAATAACCATCTAATTCAGTTCGTAAATCTGCTTCATAAGATGCATTACTATTTGTTCCATGAAAAACATAATATCCTGCTTCTGGTGCAGTAAAGGAATACCACTGATCGCTTGAATTTTCTGGTAATGTGATACTTGTTTTCACACCATATGTAAGCTCTGTTACTTCATTCGAAGAAGCATCCTGTACCATTTCTTCTACTCCATCTTCTGGTACTGTTTCTATCACTTCCTCTACAATTGGAGTTTCTTCTGCTACTCCTTCTTCGCCTTCAACTGGAGTCTCTTCTGTTACTCCTTCTTCGCCTTCGGCTGGAGTCTCTTCTGTTACTCCTTCTTCGCCTTCGGCTGGAGTCTCTTCTATTACTCCTTCTTCGCCTTCGGCTGGAGTCTCTTCTATTACTCCTTCTTCGCCTTCGGCTGGAGTCTC
>JAFUQM010000075.1 GCA_017472325.1 Lachnospiraceae bacterium | reverse complement strand
TTACTATTTGCCGCACAATTTTTTAATTGTCGTATCCACAGATTTTTCTTCTCCTGTAATGCAATACACAGGTTCCTACTCTGCACTGGCTGCAGTTCCATCAATTCGCTATAGCTGCAAAGCACCTTTTGATTTTGCCCGATAAACTCGTCTAACTGTCGAATCTGGCTCTGACTCATACCATTGAGATGCAGACAAATCGTGTCTATTCCCTTTATCTTTCCTGGTCCTGGCATTCTGCTTGGAATAAATGTCAGACCATTCCAACAGTACGCCACCTCGCTATAGCCATCTGTCACAAAGTAAAACCCATTTTCTTTCAAAGCCTTTAACGTATTTTGGTCATACGTATGCCCTGGTGCCATAAAAATATCTGTACAAAGTCCGTGTCCACTTAATATATCTTTTCCTTTTTTTATCTTCTCATACTGTACTTCATAAGGCAGACCTGCAAATTCACTAAACGGATGAATGCCAAGTACCCCCGCCTCCTTAGTCTCATATACATGGCGGTATCCATGCTGTGAAATGCTCCACCCAGTCTGCTGCAAGTTCTGCATAAGTTCCCAAAAATCTTCCCGTGATGCCCCTACATGAAGATGTGCATCCTGATTATCTGGCACAACACCAAGCAATGGCGCAATATGATATTTATCAAACACTTTTTTTAATGCTTCAAAATTATCCCAGTTCATGTCTGGTGTAATATCATCCAGACGAAATGCACACTTTTGCATCCTAAGACCATTTCCTTTCCATTTTAGCTGATACGGTTATGCAGTAACCACTGCATAAGCATGAGAATATACCAGATTGTTTTATCCCACTTCTGTGTTTTCTGATACTCATTCCATAAAGCATCCACATACTTAAGATTTAAAAATTCGCCTGCAATCGGTCTTGCATCACTTAATATACTCTCTGCCCATTCCCTCATACTTCCGTCTAACAACCACTTGTTGACAGGCACTGAAAATCCTTTTTTTGGACGTTCCATCATTTCCTTTGGCACATATTTATACAAAATATTTCTAAGTGGCTTCTTTGTCACGCCATCCTGAAACTTATATTCTACCGGAAGCGTCCATGCAAATTCCACAATGTCTCTATCTAATAGCGGAATTCGACTCTCCAACGAATAATACATCCCCGCTCTGTCTACTTTGACAAGAATATCATCCGGCAAATACTGCAGCATATCCATTAACATTAGATTGTTTTTGCCACCTGTCAAAAATCCATCTTCATAGATTGTCTGATGACATGGCAATATGCTTTTATTTTTTGCCAAGTACGGAATTCTGCAATCTCTTTTTCCCATTCCTCTATAATAAGATTCTGGTGTCGTAACAGTAAAACAATTTCCCACCTTATACAGTAACGGGGTCGCTGGACCAGAAAGTGCCAGACAACCTTTTCCAATCGCATATCGGATGGATTCTGGCAAAAAGCCGGCTTTGGATTGTACTATCTGTAATCCTTGTTCCAAATCTTTATACGTATTATAGCCACAGAACAATTCGTCTCCTGCATCACCACTGAGTGACACAGTTACATGTTCCTTTGTCAGCTTACTCACAAGCATCGTTGGTAATTGGGAGCTGTCTGCAAACGGCTCCGTATATGCTTCTGGCAGCTTTGTCAGCACATCCATCACATCAGAAAATCCGACATATAATTCAGTATGTTCTGTTCCAAGATGCTTTGCTGTTTCCTTAGCATACGCAGCTTCGTTATATCCCTGTTCATGAAATCCAACCGTGAAGGTACGAATTTTCTCTTTACTCATAGACTGCATCAGACTGACAACGAGTGTACTGTCAATCCCTCCTGAGAGAAATGCGCCTAATGGCACGTCTGACATCATCTGTCCTTTGATAGATTCCCGTAGAAGAACTTCCAGCTGTTGCGTAGCTTCTTCTTCGCTTCCATTAAATATATTTGCTTGTCCCTGTCTTGCAACTTCTTTGATATCCCAGTATTTTTCCTCTTTCCACTCTGCAAACGGCATCTTAATTTCTAACATAGCACCTGCCTGCAATTGCCATACATTTTTATATATCGAATATGGCTGTGGAATATATCCATATTGGAAATATAAATTTAATACTTCCGTGTTAATCTCATTGTGAAAATTGTCCATTGCAGCAATGGCTGCAATATCTGATGCGAACACAAAACTTCCGCTTACCAGACCATAGTACAAGGGTTTTTCCCCCATTCTATCTCTGGCAAGATACAGCACTTTATCTAATTTATCGTAAATAGCAAATGCGAACATCCCTTTGATGGACTGCAACGCTTTCTTTATGCCATAATGCTCAACTGCTTCTAACAAAATCTCTGTATCAGACGTCCCCCGAAGGTGTAGCGCGATGCCCTCTGCACGCATCTGCGCCTCCAACATTCTACAATTATAAATTTCTCCATTGTATACAATCTCATATCGTTCACTTGCAGAACACATTGGCTGCGCACCCGCTTCGGATAAATCCAGAATCGAAAGGCGTCTGTGGCCCAGCACTACCTTATCCTTCTCCCACAACCAATAGTTACCTGCGTCAGGACCACGGCGGATCAACATTTGATTCATAGCTAAAATGTTTTCTACGGGATTGTTTGTGTAATTACATATTCCAGCGATTCCGCACATACGGTTCCTCCTTCATGGTTACTTCTCTTCTATTATATAATCCAGATAAAATTCTCTTGTTGCTTCTACGTGCGCTTCGTAATTATCTGCTGTAATTCTGCCCATGTCTTCTGCAATCCACTGCAAAATCTCAGAATTAATCTCTGCTGTATAATGAACAGAATCACTGTAATAATCAATATTACATACTACCTCATACATATCCATATAACAATATAGTTTTGCATTTGAGCATTCACATAAAATACGAAGAGCTTCTTTTTCTGCATCCAGATACGCATTCATCAGACCCTTCTGTGCCTGCATATGCAGATAACTCTCATGATACGGTGGTATCACAATCAGAAACTCCGTGTCGGGATAAGCATCTATCACTGCTTTGATATTCTTTGTAATCGTAGACTGCACCATCTGCAGTTCTTCTTCCAAGATATCTCTTTGTTCTACCGACAGCTTTCCCTCTTCCTCTACTGTAAATGCAATTCCATTCTCACCAGTCGGTCTGTCAAATGCAGAATATTCATCAAATGTCGTGCTGTCTTTGCCCTGTAACGTCGAAATCAGATTCGCTAATACCCCATGATACATAACACTTTTATTCAAAAGATATGGCGTATCATTCAATGCATTGTTATCATACAAATATTCCGGATACTCACTATATCTCTCCCAGTCATCCGGCTCTAACAGGTTACTAAAATCCACAACCCACATAACCTTTTTGACCTCTGGATTTCTGGAAAGTAGCCTGTCAAGACTCTCTCCTAACTCCTTATACCCCGCACCGGAATACGGCACTTTAATTGCATTGACATCAAACAGTACATCGAATTCACTCGTTTTAAAATTATGCGTCATAGATGTGCCAATAATCACTGCATCATAATCAAAATGACGCGCAATCCCATCATTCATATAACGCTCATTATTCAGTTCATAGGATACACCATTCAGTGGTTTATGATAATGAAAATATGGATCCACAACAATCGTCAACACCGCACACAACAAAAGTGCAGCAAGAAATATTGTCAAAAAGCCATATGTCCATTTCTTTCCATCTATTTGTTTCATGTAAGTTTCCTTTAAAAGTTAAAGTATAAAAATTCACTGACACCTGACAGCGAAAGTACACACCATACCATAAGCACCACTGTCACCAACAATTTTTTGATATCCGGTGCAAAATGTTCTAGTTTCTCCTGCGTGTTTCTCATAGTCACTACTGCCACAAGCATCACAACTATAAACAATGCCAGTGGCACATATGGATAAACATCTAGCAGACTTCCTAATCCCAGATGATGTAATACCTTTACTTCTGTCAATTCTCCAAATGTTTCTATAAAAGCATCTGACACACCACCAAAACTGCCTGCAAATATTTGTTTGAACATCAAATGTGCATCTGTTATGCTGTTTGCTCTAAAATATACCCACAATAAATTGACAATCACAAAGGTTGCAACCCATCTGATACAACGCGGTATTTTTTCCAGTGGTTTTGCAAATAGTTTGTTAAGTACCATCAGGACACCATAAATACTGCCCCACAAAATAAATGTCCAGTTAGCACCGTGCCACACACCACTGATAAAAAATACAATCAATGTATTCAAATATGTGCGTAATTTTCCTTTTCTGTTGCCCCCCAACGGAATGTATACATATTGCGTAAAAAAACGTGTTAATGTCATATGCCATCTATCCCAGAATTCTGTGATAGAGGCTGCCTTATATGGCGAATTAAAGTTCACTGGCAATGTGATATTAAACAGATATCCAAGTCCGAGTGCCATATCACAATACCCACTAAAATCAAAATACACCTGAAATGTATAGCACAATATCGTAATCAGCGCGTTGGTTGTATCTAGTGCCGCAATATCTCCATAGCCTACTGTCACAATTTTAGAAAAAGTATCAGCAATCAATACTTTCTTGGCAAGACCTAGGGAAAATCCATACAAACCTTTCGCTATATTATCATACTGAATTTTCTTCTTTGTCTTATCGCATAACTGCGGTATCAACTCTGAGTGCAGCACAATTGGTCCTGCAATCAATTGCGGAAAAAAAGTCACATACGCCGCATAATCAAGCAATGAATACTGCGGTGTTTTCCCTTTATAACAGTCAACAACAAGAGATAACTGTTGAAATGTAAAAAAGCTGATTCCAAGCGGAAGCAACAAGTCCTGTAACGGAAGCATCGTTCCTAGTACAGCGTTTACATTATCAAGAACGAAATCAAAATATTTATAATAAAATAAAATGCCGATATCCAGAAGCACCGCTATGCATAAGAAAACCTTACGCTTTCCTGCCTCTGACGCTTTCATCATCCGATGTATCAGCAAGTAATTGAGCAATATACTCAAGCACAATAACACCATATAGAAAATATTAAAATATCCATAAAACCACAAAGACATACTTAACAACAATGCTTTGCCCGCTTCATATTTGCCTTTATGATTGAGGATATAATACGCTATCAAAGTGATTGGCAGAAAACATAGAATAAAAATATATGAATTAAATAGCATACTTTCCCTTTCTTAGGCTACTCATTATCTTCTAAGTCTACGTTTTAGGCCAGAAAGAAGGATAACCAGCTTTGCCTTCCAACCATTTACTTGTGTAAAATCATAATACGTTACCGGTGTCCCGCCAAACGACTCTTTGAACTTTGTAATGTTAATCACATCTTCAGTCTTACCTGCACCGCCCCAATCATACTGTGTTTTTCCCATTTGTTTAAAATACAGCATGTCCTCTTTATGAAGATAACGGTTTGCCATACCTACAAGACTCTGTGGCACTGCATCATCCTGTCTGTATAAGGATGCTGAATGGTACAAACGCACACAATCATCTCCCACTACATACGTATGATAGAGAATCTTCTTACCAGCAATAGAGGCACTGGTAATAGCAAAAGCATTTTGAGCGGCATAGTCTGCAAGTTCCTGCTTCAAGTTAGCTGCCTCTTTATATTCCACGCCCTTACTAGCCCAGAATTCCACAAAAAAATCACAGAATTCTTCTATATCCTTCTGTGTCAGATTGGCACCTGTTTTCATTTCTGTTTCTATTGCTTCTTTTGCTGCCCGTCTTACTTCGTAACGACAGTTCTTTGAAAATTTTGCTATCATTTCTTCTTCAGATTCTGTCAGGTCCGATAACAACGTTTCAAATTCCACCAAATCGCCCTCTGGCTGGAACAATGCTTCTCGGTATTGCATGACACCAGATTCTTTTACTGGTTCCTTTGCATACCATATTGTGATAAATGAAATTCCATATTTTCTTTTCCGTAATAACAACATACCAATACTCCTTCATATTGCTATATTCCGTTAAATAATATCATATTT
>JAFUQM010000074.1 GCA_017472325.1 Lachnospiraceae bacterium | reverse complement strand
AAAGTTCTCGCTCTGACATGTTTTATTATCATGCTTGTTTTGAACCATTTGGGATATCTGTCCATTGGTATTATCATACTACTTCCTTATATGATTCTTACACTTGGTTGGGGACTTACTCAGCATTTTTCAAACTTCTCAACCCTTGGTAATTATTCTTATGGGATATATTTATGTGGATTTCCAATTCAACAAATCATTACCACTTGCTTTAACGGAACTATGTCCCCCTATCTCAATACATTGTTATCCATACCATTGTCTGTTTTATTTGGTTGCCTTTTATACCACTTTATTGAAAAACCATTTATTAAAAAGTTTTCTCTAAACACAAGATAAAACCCTATATAAAATACACCATACATATAATAGAGATATCTCTGCAAACCCATAAATACAATATTAGTTATTCCAACCAGCATTACTGATATTAGTATAATCCAAAGCATCGATTCTCCCTTTGCACTATCCAGAGACTTCTTTTTAATACATCGAATCCCCAAAAGCAAAGCAGTTACATATATCATAAAAGTAATGATATGGCACAACGCATAAAATGCTTCTTTTTGAACAAATACTGTACAAATAAATCCCTGCGGAATCATAGTTAACGTATAGTAAATATATCTATCCCAGTGTTCTTGCATTAAGACAACACTCAATTCCCGCATTACCTGTGCTTCTATTTTTCTTTTCTCATTTTCATCAGCAATCCCTTGTGCATCCAAATATTCATAAATCGCATCTCCCGCCAACTGCCCATTTTTAGAAGCAGCAGTTGCTACATGATTCCATGTCCATAAATTCTTAGGTCTGTACTCATAGCGATATTGTGCATCATCAATTTTCTCATATACTCTTTGAAAAATAGCTTTCGTCTGTGGATTTTCAAACAGATTTTCATCTTCCTTATCCATAGTATAGCTAATCCTATCCCAAAAAGCATACACACCTTGATAATCTGTAGCTCTCTCATTACCAAACAATATCTGTCTATAGGTTGATACCGAAACTGATACTAGCTTATAACCACCAAACGTTACCACACCTAACAACAATATTGAAACCAAACATCTAACTGCTATATTTTTCCAACATATCTTTCTAAATTCTTCCCAATGTAATTTTAAATAATAATAAGCAATCGTCATGGCACTAACTGCCCACAAAAGCTGAAGTTGCGAGCGTATCAGCGATAGTATAAATGTCCACACAATTCCCCATGCAAGGTCTTTTTTACTCTGATTTAAAATCCCCTTCAATAAGTATTTGATATAAATATAGAAAAACGGGTACGAAAGTGATTCTGTCATTATAAAATGATTGTTAACTACTCCCGGAAATTCAATGGTATACACTAGCAAAGATAACAAGAAAGTCATCAAAAAATCTATTCTGTTTAAGCGAAATTGCTTTTTTATAAATAAACAAAAATCAATTGCGCAAAATGCAGAAATAAATCCCTGTGCAATAACTGCAGCATCCAAGTATCCCGCTTCACCAAAACACCATTTTAAAAATTCTATAAAGCAAGGGTAAATTGGCATGATACTGCGTATATAGATCCAGTCAGTGTATACATGGGAATCTTTTTGCATAACATAACTTTTTTCTCCAACAAAGAAAAAGAATATGATGGAGATGATCAATACTGTTCCCCATAATAAAAAATCTTTCAAAATTTCGCTCTTCCTATTCAACATCTATACCCTTTCTATATCTGGCATTCATCTGCTACCTTATTATAATTAGCCTAGTACAATGATTACAAACAAAAACTTCTAAATGCTCATCACCGAAAACCAATCTTTCTTTTGATTTTTCCTAATACTGTCCGGATTCTAATAATGGTATCTTTCCGGTGTTTCTCCTGCTCTTTCTTATGGAGTTCTTTTTCCAGCTTATCAGGTGACTGCAAGTACATCCTTCCCATTGCAATGTAGTCCAGACGTTTTTGATACAATTTCTGTTCCAGTGGCTGTTGATTGTGTGCTGGAATCTTATTAATCTGGTGTCCGGTTTTTTCACTGTAATTCACTGACATTTTCAGATTTTCTGTTCTATTTTCAATATGCTGCCCTTTGGTAATATCCGTTATGTTAACCTCTGTTGTATCAAACAATGTTTCACAGGCATTCCACATCTTTTCACCAGTTGTCGTTCTAACAATTACGCTACTGCTGCCAAGTGTCGTCTTTTCGATACCTGTGTAATTATCGCCTACGGCAATATCCGCCAACTGATTCAGTTTATCGATACAATACAGACACCGTTCCATCTGAAAAAATTGTTTTACCTTCATTCTTTCCTTCGCAGGAAGTTCAATTTTATTTCCCTGTTTGGTAATCAGACTGATATTGCCTGGCCATCCACCAGCTTCTTTATCACGGAAACATATACCCGCAACTTTTTCCTGTGTCTTTTGTTGCAAATAATCATAAATATGATAAGACATCGTTTTATCGCAAAATAAACCTATCAAGAGATAATTAGCTCTGTTAAGCTTGTACAACTCCATTGCTTTCACGATACCCTGCATCGCACATGATACAGCTACTATGATGATTCTTTCCTCTGGATGGTTTCTCATATGCTCTATCAGTTTCTCATGAGACACAGGAATATAACGGGATTTTTGCGTCCTCGTCAATTCATCGCCAGCCGTATATCTTGCTGTTACCACTTGACTATCATAAGCATAGGTATCTACACAAAATGCGGAATCATAATAACTTTTATCCAAACATTCCTTGATAAGTGCTGTCACAATGCCTCCTGATGTAGCGGTTGCCAAAAGCTTACTTTCCTTTGCTTTAGCAACATAACATCCTTTTACATTACCTACAAACAGATTTTCTGGCATCTTCTCCTGTACCATATCATATAAAGCCAGATAATCCGATGTTACACCGGGACATACTCTGACACAAAGACCACACTCAGTACACTTTTCATTGACAGTCGGTACATAAATGCCATCTTCCTGTACATATTCAATTGCATGATGTGGGCATACAGGTTTACAAATGCCACAAGATACACACAATTTTCTATCTGCCGTACACTTTCTTACATTACTCATAACTTCTCCAACATATCAAATACATTTTCCTGCTGAACCTGTTCTATTTTGTTTCGAATAATATCAGAACATTTCTGTGTCTGCCCAATCATAGAATCTACACTTGCGCACAATTTCTCTATATCAATGCCTTCTTTTACCTCAAATGTAAATTCTTCCTGTCCACACAACTTCGCGAGTTCTCTATACTTTTCTGCCCAACCAACAATAACACATGGAACACTGTGTCTATAGGCATGCACTACCGAATGGAATCTGGATGCAATTAAAAATTCAAATTTTGCAACATTGATATCAAATTCCAGACAAGAAAACTCATTGGTAATTTCAATTACATTTTCATTATCTGGGTAAAGATTTTTAATCTCAGTACAAATACCTATGTCATTTTTGGCATGTGCCAATACATAAACCGTATACTCAGCCCGCAACAATCTTTCTATTAATTTCTTATACATGGACAATACTTTTTCTTTTTCCATGTATCTGATTGTTTCTGTATTTGGTACAATACCAACACTATGCGGTTTGATATCTAACTCTACCAAGTTTGGTACCTTTTTATAGATTGCATCTAAATGAATTTCTTTATTTTGTAATACCAAATCCGGAGATTTCATAACATTTTTCAAATGATATTTCTCCTGAAGAAGTCTCATACCCACTTCTTCACGAGCGCAGACAACATCTGCTTTTTTCATATATTTACCAATGCAATAACTTACCAATTTACCACGTAAACTATGATATGCAAATGGTCCAAAAGACTGTGGCATATATATACTTTTTGCATTATATTTTTTTGCAAGTGCCGCCCATAATGCCGTACACATAGAGGTTGCATTGTTCCAGTTAGAACCTAGTGCGTAACCACTTACATCTACGATATACTCGGTATTCTTCCACACTTCCATAGATTTCTGCACATCTTTCTTACGCAATCCTTGCTTCATAGCGTATAATTTTGCCATTCCACCTAATAGATAAAATCCATGAGGAATGCAAAGTGAGGTCCTCATAATGTCAAAATTATATATATAATCTTCCTGGTCCATCAACGCAACATCTTTATCTGAAATCACAATCAGCCTATGCTCTGGAAATCGCTTTTTCAATTCACTGACCGCAATAAAGGTCATTGCCTGAGCCCCTTTATTATGAAATCCGCCACCAGTAATTAAAATGTTCTTCATCGCTATCTTTTCTCCCTATTGTTACGACATACTACCCTATGAAGTCCATTCATTATATTTTGAATTGTCATATATTTTATAATGTACTTCACCGCAGTCAGATCATAATTATTCTTAACATATCTTAAATACAAGGTTGCTGCCCTCTGATGCAGAATTAACTTTAATGCACCGGAGTGAAAATAAGGGGATTTTAGATTTGCTTCTTTCAACTGGGTCAGCCACTCATCCAAAACAGCCAAATCTTCTTTATCTAACGGCTGTATTCTACAAAGCTTATTATGAATCTGTCTCTGCCTTTCATCCGGCTCAAGTCCAAATTCCCGCATCTGATTCCACCTGATTTCATCTGCAAAATTCTGTTGTGCAGAGTACGTTTTCGTTGAAATCTGTTTCTGATGTCTTCTATAGATACCAAGTACCTCTGGAATTGAATCCAATCTGGAATACTTTACGATTTCTACCCAGAGTGCATAATCTACGGAAGACTTATAACGGGTATCATATCTAATCTGATACTTATCCAGAAACTCTTTTCTTATCATGCACATCGGATGCGGAATACCGCCATTTTGAATAATCATCTCTGCCTGCTGTTTTTCTCTCCCATGTTGAAGCTCCCTAATCAAAAAACCTTCCTTTTCTCCTGAAAGCTTCAAATCACACCCCAATACGTTAGCCTCTGGATGCGCCTCAAAATAAGCAAGCATTACAGCAAGCCAGTTCGGATAAGCTATATCATCATCATCCATTTTGGCAAACATACTTCCCTTTGCCATAGAAAGCGCCTCATTCATGCACGCTGAGATACCTCTGTTTATTTCACACCGTTTAAAAATAATTCTGGCATCCGAAAATTCTTTTATCACAGCTCCCACATCAGTCCGGGAACCATCATCAATGATAATCAATTCCCAATTTGAATAGTGCTGTTTTATGACACTATCAATCGTTAATTTCAAATATTCTTCCACCGGATTGTACGTTGTCATAATGATAGAAACCAACGGTTGGTTCATGCGAATATCTCCTTATCTGTTATGCTCTCTATAACTTCTTCATATAGTCAATAACTGGCTTAAATGCATAGGTCCAGTCACAATATGGTCTAAAAATCTCTCTGATTTCTTCCGAAACCTGTTCTACACTTTTGCCATCATAAATCTGATGGTATCTGTCTACAATCGTCTTTACATTCACTGGCCCTGCCTGCGATGGCACCGTTACAATATATTTTTCTGTTCCACCGTTGCTAATATCAAGTTCAATATCTGTAACCAATGGAATCCCCTTAGCTGCATATTCACTCGCTTTGATTGCCGTGGACGATATCATCTTACTCAAATACATACTCAGCGTAACAATACCTATATCGCACCGCTCATAAATTTTATCCAGTTCTTCTCCAAGCTGGGTACCATAGAAAAATATATTTTTTTCCATCATACCATACTTTTCTGCCAATTCTTTATATTCTGGCAGACATCTTCCCTGACCGACTACATGCAGATATACATTTTCTGCCTTTGGATTTTGCTCATAATACTCATGCATACCTTCTATCAACCTGTCATAGCCATGCACTCTTGTACAACCCGAAACACATATCATATGGATGCCTGGATATTTCTTGGCATATGCAGCATCCTTCTGTCTAATCTTTACATTTTGGTAATCCACACCATTGCTTGCAATAATAGTAGGAATCCCATATACTTTTGCAGGTCCCTTTCCAATCAACACAATACGGTCAATACAATGTTTCATTCCATGAATTCCAATAAAACGGTTCACTCTCTTTTTCAGAGATTTATCCTCCGCCCTTTCCACAAAAGGATAGACCGGAATTTCCATCATAATGCGAAGCTTTGGACTTTTTTTCTTCAGTTCACGCAACTTTAGAATCATCTTTAAGGATGCCTCTATTCTACGGAAATACAAAAGGTCAGTATCTGTATCTACTTCTATCTGCGGAAATCCATCTTTCCATTCGTATTCACACAAAGTTGTTGTTACTCCGGCACGCTCAAACTGCTGCATCTGTGACTGCACTTTTTTTCTTACACCGATATGGTCACTGCTGTTATAACTTTTCTGATCAACCGCATATACTAGTTTCATTTTTATCTCCTTTTGTCATGTATTCCGTACTGTCTTAAGCGCTATTACCTATGGCTGTTTCTCTATAGATGCCTTCCCATTTTCAATTCTGAATACATAATTACAATTTTCAATTGTTGATAATCTATGCGCTATAATAATTAATGTCTTCTTACCATTCAGTGCGTTGATGGCTTCCATAACAGCTGTTTCTGTTTCACTATCCAGTGCAGAAGTTGCTTCATCCAGAACAAGCACCTCAGGATTATGATATAATGCTCTGGCAATACCAATTCTCTGGCGCTGTCCACCAGAAATACGCGCTCCTCGCTCGCCGATGACTGTGTCAAGTCCCTGCTCTAGCGACTCTACAAATTCTTTTAACTGTGCTTCCTCCAAAGCTTTCCAGATTCTTGCATCATCAATTTCACTGTCTTCAATTGCAAATGCAACATTTCGTCTGATTGTATCATCCGTAATAAAAATATTCTGTGGAATGTAACCAATTTTACTTTGCCATGCTCCAATATTATCCCACGCATTTTTACCGTCTATTAATATTTGGCCACTTTCAGATTCCAAAATGCCTAGAATAATATCTGCAAGCGTTGTTTTTCCTGCACCCGAAGTACCAACAAATGCAGCAGAAGTATTTTTAGGAATTCGCATATTGATAGAATTCAAAACATATTTATCGGCATTTTCATACTTAAAAGAAATATCTTTTAATTCTATATCATTTTCAAAATTAATCTGTAACTCTTTCGATTCTCTACTCCTTCTGTTTTCTAGTAATTTATCCACTTCTTTCAAATCATGATATAATGCATCTACTGCGGATTTTCCAAACATAATATTGCCAAGATTAGTTGCAATTCTCGAACTAGAAGGAAGCATTCTTATAACAGCTAATGCGAAAACTGATAACGCCGGAATAAAAGATTCCATATTTACACCTGAAGCAATCTTGACGGAAACTACAGACAACAAACCTGCTACACACACTGTTTCCATCAGTGGTTTCGGAAACATAGAATAGGTTGATACCTTCTTTTTTGCCTCTGCCACATATTGATATTGTCTATCATATATATCAATAAAATAATGTTCTCTGCGTAGTAGTTTTACTTCTTTAATACCACCAAAAGCCTGTTGGATACATTGCGTATTTTTGGTCACATATTCTCTTCTCTGATTTCCCAAACGTTTAATTGTATTCCTATACTTTTTATAAAAAATAGCCACAAATGCTACTAACAGAATAGCTACACTAATTGTAATAATTGGATCTACAATAACAGAAACAATAACCAACGCCAAACAAACCAAGCCGTCCGTAAGTACATTTATTGTATATAATACCGTTGAAAAAAAAGTATCTACATCGGCTGTTGTATTATGAATCAATTCTGCACTATTATGCTGTAAGTGAAACGTATATGGTTCCTGAAGATAAGCTGACAACAATTTTTTTGCCATTCTTCTTTGATTGTTAAATATAAATTTAAACTGTGCACTATACATAAAGCACAAATAAGCATTTTTTACAATATATACAATAATTAACCCCACAGACAGCAAGATAATAAATTCTGTTTCCGAGCGCAGATTTAAGCTTTCATATGCCCAAGCGGCATATTTATTGCTTAAAATTTGTTCTGGGTAAATAATTGCACTAACAAACGGGATAATCGCAGTAACACCCACTGTCTCTAACGCTGTGCCTATCAGTATCAGAATCAGTAATTCAAGCGCTCTAATCTTTTGTTTTCTGTCGAATATATATAAAACCTTTTTTAGCAAATTCATAAGAAATTCCACTCCCTTTAATTCATCGCTTGATTATTGTATAATAAAAAATCAGTAGTAAAACCCTTTTCTTGAGTACCCAGTTCATATAGATTCTGCTGTTTTTATCAAACAGGTCTTTCGAAATCTGTCTATAAATCTGCTGTACCATCTCATCTGCACACGTAGCCTTTACCGCTTGATAGACTTCCTTAAAACCACATGATGTTATAGCCGCAATATCTTCCTTCATAATCATTCTTGTGTAGCCTACAAACAAAGACTGGATTCTTGGCTGCACATCTGCTATCTCTGGGAAATCTACAGTATACTCTGCCAATTTCTGATAGAGCAGTTTGCAGCGTGCAAACTTTGTATGATTACGTTTTTTGGTAAGCGAGCCGGCATTATACGTATAATTATAAAAATCTTCTGGTAATATGCAGACGCAATCTGCTGCTTTACATATGTCCAGATTAAAAAATCTATCTTCACTCAGATACTCGCGTTCTGAGCAAAAACGAATCTGGTTTTCTTCAATGATATCTCGTTTATATAAAACACAACAGGAAGATGCCTGAATATAGGGAACCTTCTCTTCTGCGGGAAGTAATCCAAAATAGCGTTTTGCAAACTCGGCTTTCACTTCATTACCACGAAATACCAGCTTGTCTGGAATATTCGGATTCAGATGCATCTTCCCATCCTTGTCCATTGTCTTTCTGCCAAAATAACATGCTTTGGCACCAAGCTCTTCCATTCTCGTAATACATCTCTCATATGTATCAGAATCTAATGTATCATCTGAATCCAAAAAAGAAACATATTGTCCCAATGCTACATTCAATCCAGCATTTCTTGTCAAACCCAAACCTTCATTCTTTTTATGAATCACTTGGATACGCGCATCCTTCTTCGCCCATTCATCACACATCTGTGGTGAATTGTCTGTAGCTCCATCATCCACCAGAATAATCTGCAAATTTTCTACAGTCTGATGTCTCACCGATTCTATACATTGATTGAGATATTGTGCTGTATTATACACAGGTATAATAACACTTATCAGAGGGTTCATCCTTTTTCCTCCCTAAAAATGCTTTATAGAATATTTTCCCACATTGCTGCTATTTTGTCTACCGAATAATCTTCTTTCAAGTTTGCCGCCGCTATAGAAAAACGCTCTGCCATTGCGCTGTCTGTCGCAAGCTCTACCATTGCATCTGCCAATGCTTTTCTGTCTCCCACAGGAACCAGAATGCCATTTACATGATCTTTGATTAACATTTTTGAGCCGCCTATTGGACAATCTGTTGACACAACTGGCAGTCCCATTGTCACTGCTTCTAACAAAGAATTGGAGATACCTTCATAATCGGAGGACAGGACATACATGTAACTATCCCGAATCCGCTGTAATACATCTGGTGCAAAATCTGCAAAGCAAACAATTTCACCAATACCAAGTTCCTGCGCATACTGTTCCAATTCCTGTTTCAGATAGCCTTTTCCGTAGATTTTTAATGTGAATCCTGAAACAACCTTAGAAAAATCCGCATAGGCCTCTAACAATAACCGGTGATTCTTTTGCTTTTCCAGTCTGCCTACCGCAACGATTTCTTTTCTACGTTCTCCTTCATATCTATCAGGTACTTTGTCTGAAACAGGGTTTGGAATCACCACACTATTCTGTCTTATCTTCTCAGAAAAGCAATGCATAGCGTCTTCCGTCTGAAATACATATTTATGGGCAAACTGGTATAAAAAATCTCTTTTCTTCCAAAAGTCGCACTGATTTGGATCATTTCTCTCTGAAATAATCAGTTTTCTCTTCATAAACAAAGAAGAAAGAATTGCAAACATATTTGTTTCTGTCCCAAAAGAAAGATAAACAGTATCCCTATGCTTTCTAAAGTATGTTCTTAGTTTCCATATACGCTGCAGTCTTCCGAATAGTTTACCGCCTGTTTCACCACCAAGCTGGATGAGCGTAATCGCTGGATCCAACTCATATTCCACCGTTCCACTTGCTGTTAGAAGAATCGTCACATCTTTATTCTGCTTTACAAAATAATTGGATAAAACAGCAATTACTCTCTCTGTTCCTCCACCCGCCATAGTCGCAGTTATAAAACAAATCTTCATCCTATCTCCACTTTCGTACTATTTGATAAATTTATTTTCCTTTAAGCTATATTTACCGCCTTTTAAGAATTTATGTTTTACTACCCACCAGCCTGGCACCCAAATATATTTGTGCATTGCTGGAGAGGCACTTCCAATCATCCAACAGTTTCTGTCACAGTTTTTCGTGCATTTTCTTACTTCCTCTGCCTGTGGAGAATTCCATAATTCTTCCCATGACTGCTCCCGCAGATTACCCATCACTGCTTTTTTGGCCATACCATTGCATGGAATGACATCGCAGAATGGGTCGATAAAAAATGCGTTCTTGGACATATCACATGGCAGCAGACGTTTGTTGCCATAGATATAATTAATCAGACCATGATTAAAGTACGCACGGAACCATTTCTTTGGAGAATTGCTCTTTAACAGTTCGTTGATTAGCTTTTCAAAATTCTGTGCAACCTTCAATTTATCATCAATTTTATTATCTGTTTTTCTAAAATAAAAGGAATTATGAAGTGTTGCTGTCGCAAATTCCATTCCCATATCGTTGGCAATATTATAGAGTGGTACGAGATCTTCACAGTTCATATCCTGTACTGTCATACCAAATCCAACATCTGGATGTCCCATTTCCACTAATGTCTTTAACGTATTGTAACCTCTGTTAAAGCCATCCGGAATTCCACGAATTTTATCATTTGTCTCCTGTAATCCTTCAATGCTGATACGGATACCTACCTTTGGGAATTCCTTGCAAAGTGCAATAATTCTGTCCGTAAAATACCCATTGGTAGAAATGACAATACGGTCACTCTTTTTATACAGTTCTCTTACAATATCCGGAATGTCCTGTCTGATAAACGGCTCACCACCAGTAATGTTGGTAAATGCCATCTCTGGCAGTTTTTTGATATCTTCTAACGTGATTTCTTCACTTGGTTTTGTTGGGTCTTTAAAGCAATCGCACATATTACAGCGTGCGTTACAACGATAAGTTACGATAACAGTTCCGTATAATGTTCTTTTTGCCATTTTCATGCTCCTTTCAAAAATGCTGTCTTTTCCTGGATTTTATGCTATTATTGTATTTTCCAGGAATGACTTTGTCTGCATCACTGCCTATCTGCTATAGAATTCTAATACTTTATGGCAATACTCTTCCAGTGTATCAAATTTTACACTCTGACAATTCTTTGTATAAGAATCCAGTCGCTCTCGGTCTTCCCATAGTGCCGCAATCTTTCTCTTTAACTCTTCGGCATTACCACTTTCAAACAAATCTGCTGTTTCTCCAACTTTCACAAGTTCAGGAACCCCGCCTATATTAGCCGCCACAAGTGGTGTGCCATAAGTCTGTGATTCCATAACAGAAAACGGACAATTTTCATAGCATTCCGACGTAAAGACACTAAATCTTGCTTTTGCAATAGCTTCTCTTAACGTATCCCCTGTCTGAAAACCGATATTTTTTACATTGGCTGTCGCATTCACTTCATCCTCTAGTGGACCATTTCCAGCAAATACAAACGGAATATCTGGCAGTTCCTTACAAACCTTTAACAAAGTAGCAATTCCTTTTTCCTGGGAATAACGTCCGAAATAAATCACATAGTCTTCTTTTTCACTTTGTTCTACTGTAGATGCATCACTAAAATTGTGTAGCGTTATTGTCTTTTGCGCAAGTACTGGACTCGTAGATAATTTATTTTTCAAAAACTCACTTGGACAAATAATAACATCCAATAAACGGTACGTTTTTAATATTTTATATAAATATCCTTCTACACTTCCAAGAATACTTTTTACCGTAGAACCATGAATACATTTGTTCTTAGAACAGTGTACAAACTTCCCGCCAAGACACCTTTCACACACTTCACCTCTATGTGGAATGTAGAGAAGATGATCCGGACACACAAGCTGGCTGTCATGTGCCGTATATACAATTGGGATATTTCGTCCCTGCTTCTTTGCCGTTTTCTTGATTTCGTACAAGATTGAAGGTGTTAGCTGAAAATTAAAATTATTCAGATGTACCACATCTGGTTTAAAATCCTCAAGTACTGCTCGGATTTTACGTCTGGCTTCTCTGGAATACAATATCTTAAATGGATACAGTAATTTTTGTAGCTTTCCTGTATGAAAATCCATATTGGATGTATAGCTTTCCACACGATTTCCTACAATCCGCTTTTCATGCTCCATGCCAAAATATTGTACCTCATGTCCCATGTTCTGAAACTGCTCCCCAAGTTTAAATATATATGTCTCAGAACCACCATTTGGATATAAAAATTTGTTTACAATTAATATTTTCAAACCTTACACCTCTTTTTATTCGTATAACTGCAATGTCCGTTCTACAATGGCATCCCAATCATAACGTGCCAACACAAAATTCTGAATATCTTCATCACGATATCGGTTAATTCCTGTTTCGCCATCCACATTCTGTTCTATTTCTTCTAATATCAAGCGTAGCTTTTCTGATAAATCTGCCACATCCGATTTGCGGAAGCCAACTGCCATATCCTCTACCACTTCCATATTTTCAGCAATGTTGCTGACAAGACATTTTCGTCCATAGCTCATTGCCTCTAACAGACTAATCGGCATCCCTTCAATATCACTTGGGAGTACGTACAAAGCACAATTGCTATACAGCTCCTCTAGTTCTCTTCCTTCTACAAAGCCAGTCATCATAATGCGGGAATCTGTGCCTGCCATCTCTTCTATCTGTTTCATATACTCATCACTATGACTACTGCCACCTGCAATGACAAGTTTCTTATCTGTCTCTAACTCCCTATATGCCTCTATCAGATAATGTACGCCCTTTTCCGGCACAAGTCTTGCCAAAAATAAAATATAATCCTGTCCACACAATCCATATTTTTCTGTAATCAGATTGGCAGAACGCATCTCAGGTTTAGTTATACCGTTAGGAATATATTTCGTGCCACGTCCATATGTTTCCATAAAATATTGTTGTACTCCTCTGGATAACACAATCACCTCATCCGCATACTTTGCAGCCATTTTTTCACCGAAACGCAAAAATTTCGTGGCAAAACCGCCCCATTTTGCACGCTGCCAGTCCAGACCATGAATGGTTGCCACAGTACGTTTCCCAAACAGCTTTGCAACAGGCAGCATTGCGCACGACCCCTCTGCATGATAATGTATCACATCATAATTCCCAAATGCTGCATGCCATGTTGCAAGAAAGGCATATACAATCGCATTCAGGCTTTTCTTCTCAAATGTAGGAACAGTAATAATATGAATACCTTCATAATCATATTTTTTCTGACCAACATCCTTTTTCGTCTTATCAGACACATGATGACCTTTTCGATTATATACTGTTACATCATGTCCTTTGCTTGTCATTCTACTGGCAAGTTCCTCAACAACAATTTCCACACCGCCTTCTCTGGAAGGTATCCGTTTATGACCAAGCATTGCAATTCTCATAGTGTTATCCTTTCCAATAATTTACTATTTAGAACCTTTGCCAAACAATACCACACCGATTGTCTGCAGCAAAATCTTGATATCCAGCGTAATCGACCAGTTATCTATATATTCCAAGTCATATTTTACCACTTCATCAAAATCTGTAATATCACTTCTGCCGCTTACCTGCCACATACCAGTTAGTCCCGGCGTAATACTGAGTCTTCTGCGGTATTCTATATCATACTGCTCGAATTCATCACATGTTGGAGGTCTTGTCCCAACAAGACTCATATCTCCTTTTAAAATATTATAAAACTGAGGAAGCTCATCCAGACTTGTCTTACGTAAAAATTTTCCAACCTTCGTAATTCTTGGGTCATTTTCCATCTTAAACATAAGTCCCTTTATCTCGTTTTGAGCTTCCAGCTCTTTCTTACGTTCTTCTGCATCTATATACATAGAGCGAAATTTATACATTTTAAATCTTCTTCCGTTTTTACCAATGCGCATCTGAGAGAAAAATACTGGCCCTCTGGAATTACATTTGATTGCAAGAGCGATAAACGGTGTCAAAATGGCTGTAATTGTAAGTCCAACGATACCGCCAACAATATCCATAAAACGTTTTACCAGCATCCTTCTATAATCAAATACTGCTGCCGCATAGGTGATAACCATATATCCTGCAAATCTTCCTGCACTTTTCCCTGGAAGTTCTATGCCCATAATGTCTACACTGTAATGACATGTCACTCCCATTTTCTCAAAACCACTAATAATCTTTTTTACTTTATCCCGACTATCATCCGGAAGATGAATAAATACAACATCTAACTCACTATGTTGTACATTTTCAAACAAAGTTTTTCCATCCGCAACTACAGGAATATCCTCTACACAGTTCCCTGTCATATTCTTGTCTAAAAGTGCAATAGCTGTCACTTTATAGCTCCACGCTGCATCCTTTTTAATATCAGCAAGCACTTTATCGATCAGCTCTGAAGTTGTTACAATCAACACTTTATCACTATTTCTTCCTGCCCGGTAAAATGTCTGCATATATTTCTTAAAGGCAATGTGAACCAAATAGGTCAACACAAAATTGATTATCGCAAAATACCCATAAACACCACGAGAAGTATTGCCTGCCTCCTTGATTACAAACAGTATAAAGCCTGTGGCAATAATCATAGACAATTCATATTTCAGAATGGCAACTGCTTCTACGTAATAGCCTCTGCTAAAAAATTCTCTGTTCCAATCAATCACAAGCGTATAAAGAAGACAAAACAACATTAACAAAATACCAACCGTATAGTCAGTTGCATTCACAACATGCTTATGTCTATACAAAAACAAGGCACACACATATGCTCCCAAAATACATAATACGTCTATCAGAAGCAGTGAATATGTCTCTATTAACTTATATTTCCGGTTGAACTGATTCATCATGTCTGCCTTTCATTAATAAATGATTCCATGTTCCAATTAAAAGTAAAAATGTAAAATTACACAACAAATAAACGTTGATGGTATAAGTGGACTCCATAAATGTATAAAATACACACGTCATCAAAAGTACAAATTCCATCCATTTTTTATTTCTATACTCATATCTTATCAGTAAAAAAATACAAAGCAAATACAGTGCAAGTATCACATAACCATATTCTGCTACAAGCGTAATATAACCAACATCTGTTGGTTTTCGGTCTCTGCCATCTCCAAAAAGGGTCCAATACTCTAAGCTTTCCCACCATGTTAACATTTCCAGTCTGCCCGTTAACAGCGTACTGAGTCGTTCTAACCACTTATTACCATAAACTCCAAATGCGACTGCATAAATCCCAAGTCCTGAACAAACGATTGTAGTTAACGCACCCGCATAATAAATCCATTGCCACTCTGCAATTTTCGGATAATATCGATAAATCAATGCCGCGATAATGACAAGCTGGACTACAATCAGGCCACCTCTTGAGAGCGTCAGCATATATATGCCAATATTGCCTATCGTAAGTACAAGGTAATGATACCATTTTGTCTTTTGCAGATATACAAACAGGCCAAGCGAAACAACATACCAGATAGTACCGTGCACATTATTTGCATGGCTAAATCCAAGACACCATCTTGTCTCGATTTCACCTCGTCCGTAGTCACGCATATCTACAAGCTGACCACCAATTCCAGCAAACGACAGTAGCATAATACATACTGTTCCTGCAAGCGAAATCCAGAATACATATTTTGCCACATTTTTTAAAGAAATGTCTTTGGATGCAATCACCATCATAATAATGCGGATGACCCATTCATCATCAATTGCCAGATACGAAATCACACCGACAACACCCAACAAAATAATTACTACCCATTCCTTTTTGGTATACCTTGTTAATAATACCTTGCATCCAAACAGCACAAATGCCACATGCGTAATTCTGCCTCGATAAGGAATCTCAAACGCACTATGTCCAAACATCATAATGAACAGTTCAATCAAAAGTGCTGCATAAAATATCGCATTTGCTATTTTGTTTTTATTCTGTTGAAACCTTTCGACAATCGTCTTCATTTCTGTTACAAACTCCTTCTGCGTTTCCACTTACGCAAAGCAATACCCACACCATAAACGGATATGCCAAATGATACGGGAAAAGATAACGGAATTTACAATATGCCGGTGCCGCTACCATAATGGTTGCCCATAATAAAAGCATTGGCAAAAACGGCAGTATATATTGCTTCTTTCCATTTATAAAACAACGAATACAAATAAAATACACCAGAAATACCATAAATGCCATGTTCGTAACAAAACAAAATACTGGTGCTTT
>JAFUQM010000073.1 GCA_017472325.1 Lachnospiraceae bacterium | reverse complement strand
ACAGTGCTTCGACGGTTGCGTACCATCAAAATCAGCTGCTAAGAAATACTAACATTTTTCTGAAAAGAGTACCCAGCGCATAAAATAAAAAGCAAGATACAAATAAACATAATAGATATTAACAGATAAGAAAGTATTATCGTACATAAAAATGAGGCACACGTATTCTGTAGCAGCCTTATCTTACGTCTTATTTTTGTTTCTTCGTTACGCCAAGCACTAAAAATCTTAATACTGGAATTCTTCTCAATATCTCATATACAACTGGTAATAATATCGCCACTAACACCAAGTTAATCACATAATGCCAAATCATTGGTACATCTAAGTATAACTGACCGATAAAAGCAATCACCGCAAGCACTGGGTAATGTAATACATAAAATCCAAAGTTTGCTTTTGTCATATACTGACTGAATGGATTGGTAAAATTCAGCCAATCTTTGGCACATGCAAGAATTGCAAGTATCATTAACCACGCATATCCATTGGTAAAGAAATTCCGAAGCACTTCCTTTGTGGTATAGTTTTCTCCAAAATAATATATTGTATATGCTACACCACACACACATGCCAGAATCAGCAACGGCAATTTGATTTTTCTTATATGCTCTATGACTTCCTCATGAGAAAAGATATAATATCCAAGCAAAAAGCTAAAAATATAAAATCCATGTCGGTACACTTCAATAAGTGGCATATTCAGAATTATAGAACTTCCCCAGAACGGAATTACCATAAGAAGTAACACTGGTAAATTTGCTTTCTGTCCAAGCTCGCTCAATTTATCGTTTTTATCAATTTTGCGTACTAGCAGCAATACCATAGATGCCAAAAACAGCTCTCTGGCAAACCAAAGAGGTCCAATACCACACATACAAAAAATGAAATATTTCAGAATACCAGGAATTGCGTCTCCATTCCCCGCAAACATATCCGTATAATGGTTTGTGATAAGTCCTAAAATCCATCCATAGAGAAACATACCCGCAATTGACGGAATCAGCATACGCTTTACCCTATCTATGGCAAATTCTTTACTACTACGCTTTTGCAAGGAATATCTTGCACTAATACCTGCAACAACAAATAAGAGTGCCATAAACCACGGATATACAAAAGAAAGAAAAGCATCAAGCTCCGCAATTCCTTGTACATCAAAATTACTTATAACCCCAACACTGTTAAATATGTAAATCACATGATAAAGAATTACAATCAAAACAGTCATCCAGCGAATATTATCAATATAATTTTTTCTTTCCATGTCTATTTCTCCTTTTTCTTGTCATTTCCTAATACAACATTCATCAAACCCCAAATCTCTTGCTTTGGAATAATAGCAATGCCTCTTTCTTCATCTCCCAAAACAAGCACTTGATCTCCCGGTTCTATTTTGAAAACCCTACGTGCTTTCTGTGGTATCACGATCTGTCCGCGTTCTCCTACTGTGACAGAGCCAAAGAAATATTTCCCTTTGGGTGGAACCCCAAACTGCATTCCTGCTTCCTCTTCATAATTTACAAGTTCATCCAGTGTTACCTGAAACATCTCCGCTAACTTGATACAGCTTCGCATATCCGGTTCGCTTTCGCCCCGTTCCCATTTTGCTAATGTTTGTCTTGATACCGAAAGTTGTTCTGCTACTTCTTCCTGCGTCAAATCATATTGTTTACGCAATGACGTAATATTCGTTCCAATCATATTATTCATACCTCCCGTTAACATCATATAACATATAGAAATAGTTTTCCAGTTATGGTTTTTAACAAAAAAAGCCTTATATGTTAATTCTACTTAACATATTTTCTATGACTCGCTTCTTAAATCATCCTAAGGCTTATGCCTTCCACCAAACGCCGGCACGTTTCACGAGCCATCTTATTGGACGAAAAAAGAGGCATAGGAAATCCTATGCCTCAAATATGTATCATGATATTATTTTGCTGCTTTCTTAGCTGCTTTTGCTGCCAATGCTTTTTCTGTTGGTCTTACGAATACCAAAGAAAGAACAAGCGCTACAATGTAAAGTGCAATTGTTGCATACAGCACGTACTGATATCCAACTGGATTTACTTCATTACCATCCACTGTCACTACTTCACCAAAGTGATTTACAATCCATGTAGCTAACTGGTTACCTGTCAGACCAGCAAATGCCCATGCAGATAATGTAATTCCGTGAATTGCACTGATGCTTCCCATACCATAATGGTCAGAAAGAAGTGTTGGTACGTTAGAGAATCCACCGCCGTATCCAGCATTTACCATAAAGATTAATGCAAGAACAAGAACGACTAATGCCATGTTACCACTTCCGTTCTTAATACCGCCTGTTACCAGAACTGCACCTGTTAAAACGATAGAAATTACAAAGATTAATTTGTAAATTGTATTTCTATCTTTCATTGTATCAGCCCATGCAGAGAAACCGAGACGTCCACCTGCATTGAAAATAGCGGATACTGTTGAAATAATACCAACAGCGCCTGCAAGACCAATACATTTTACAATCATTTTTTCCTGTGAAATTAAAGCAAGACCACATGTAATGTTAATGTAGAACATTAACCAGATACCAATATAGTTAGCGATTGGTTTTGTTTTGATAACATCAAGGATACCCTGTCCTTTTTCTTTGGACTGTGGTTCATGCCATCCTTCAGGTTTCTTTAATAACAGATGTCCAAGGAACATCATTACAAAGTAAACAACTGCGAGAATTAAGAACATTTTATAGATTCCACCCTCGCCGAGGTTTTTTAACATCCACTGCATAATTGGACTTGCGATTGCTTTTGCTGCACCAAAGCCTGCTACTGCAAGACCTGTTGCAAGACCTTTTCTATCGGCAAACCATAACATCAGTGTTTTAACTGGTGAAAGGTAACCTGTACCAAGACCAACACCCATAATGAAACCGTAGCATAAATAAATACCTGCTAATGCAAGTTTACTTCCCTGATGAAGTCCACCATAATAAATGAAAAATCCTGTACCAGCCATACCAACTGAGAAACAGATAGTTGCAATTAAAGATGATTTGTGAATATCTTTTTCAACAACGTTTCCTAAAAATGCAGCTGACATTCCTAAGAAAAAGATAGCGAAACTGAATGCCCATTCTGTCGCACCTTTTGTGTGTCCAATATAATCAGCGATTTCCTGACTAAAAATAGACCAACAATAAACTGTACCGATACTGCAGTGAAGCAGTAATGCTGGAATTGCCGCACGAATCCATTTATTAGTGCGCCATCCGCCTGATTTTTTTACACTTTCTCCCATAATTTTTACTTCCTTTGTATTTTATATTTTTCGAGTTACACAGGCCCTTGTCAGATTTATCCACATTATAAGAGCCTAAACACGTAGATTATACACCTCTTATACATGAATTTCAAGCTAAAAAATGCGCATTCCACTATGAATTTGCAATAAACGCTCTCCCATTATCTCTTTCATAATGTCATATGCTGGCTGTCCAGTGCAATGCCCTGTATAAAATACAGCTTGCGTCTCCAGAAGAGCTTTTGCCACACTTTGGATATCTACAATCTCTTCCTTGGTATAATCTTCTTTTTTTACCATATGAAAACCACTAATAACAACATCTGGATATTGCTGAAAACGTGCAAAATATTCATCCAGAATATTTAATATGCCATTATGCGCACAGCCTGACAACAGAATATGCTTGTCCTCACATGTAAGCACGAGACACTGTTCATGCTCAAATGTATCCTGCATAAAGTCATTCCCCATTTTTTTCTTCAGCTCCAAATTACCTTTTGCCAGATATTTTGTACCGGTAATATTGGTAAATAAAAACAATTCTTCATCCAGCTTTTTATCCTTCTGTACAAGAACTACCTGTGGAAGCTGCAAAATTTTTTTATCAATACCAATATACCGCTCTTCACCGCTTTTTGTCAGATGATAGTAGTCATCTCCTGCAGATTCCTTCAAATAAATCTTTGCCTGTGAATTCAATTGTGTAAATGGAAGAATTCCACCAGAATGATCATAATGTCCATGACTTAAAATTACAGTATCGACACATGTTACATCCACATCCAAAATCTTTGCATTATGTAAAAACATATCCGTTGTACCGCAATCCATCAGCAACTTATGATTTTTTGTTTCAATATAAAAACTTAATCCATGCTCATTCAGGCAACCATTGTCACCTGCCGTATCTTCTACAAGGTTAACAATTTTCATAAACAGCGCGCTCCTTTCTTCCCTCTGGTATTCATCGCTATCATAAGTCGTAGCAAATTAAACAATATCAATAATATCACAAAAATAGGTTGACGAAAACTCAATTAGAACTTATGATTGATATATCAAAAGTAATAAGCGAGGAATGTGTTTGTTAATTGTTAAAATGGAAAATAAGTAATTAAATACTTGCTAGGACAAAAGACCTGCTAGAAGTCTGTCCTTTTATCCATTTTGCAATATGCTTCACATACATTTTATCAGATGCATGGCAAATGTCATGCCTTTTTATTTATAAAAAAGGTCCTATTTCTTAAAATGCTTCGCCAGTACTTATAATATCCGACATAAATGTATTGCCATAGTGAATCCTATATGCAGGATGAACTGTGGCTTTTTTACGTTTCTTATCGTATTCGAAAGGAGAAATTATTTATGAGAAGAACAATTAAATCTATGAGCAAACAATACGAACAACAAACGCTGGAATTTGTAGAAAAGGTGTTTACAGAATACGCAGATCAAACCGAAGGAAAACTTGTACGAAGTCTTGTTGCAGAGATTCGCAGCAAACATTATTATCTGCCAGACCTGGAATTGATTATGACAGATGAAAATGACGAAGTCATCGGTTATGTCATGTTTTCGCGCTTCCATCTGGAAGGAAAATATGAAAACGAACTATTACTGCTCTCACCTGCAGCAGTAAAAACCTCACTGCAAAGACAGCACATTTCCAAAGAACTGATAGAGTATGGATTTACCAAAGCAAAGGAATTGGGCTTTCAGGCAGTTCTTGTAGAAGGTAATCCTGCCAACTATCAGGCAAGAGGATTTCGGACTGCTGCCGACTACAACATTTTCCCCGGCAAAAGTGTACACCTACCTGCCATAGAATGTTTGATGGTTGCTGAATTATCCGAAAATGCATTAGAACACATTCATGGTTATGTAGAATATGATTGCTACAAAACATTAACTTAATGGGGAGGGTCAAAACTCCCCACCCGTAAAATCTGAGAGGAAAATAATATAATGAATCATACAGAACGTATATTAGAATTTGATAAAATAAAGGAACTATGGCTAGAATTTGCGATGACAGATGCTGCGAAAGAAAAAATCCGAAATACTGTTCCTTGTCTCGATGAAAGCAAACTTCAAGCCCTTCTTAGAGAAACAACCGAAGCCAAAGCAATGATAGAATCCTGTGGCAACCCACCACTCATTTCTTTTAGTGGAATTCATACCATACTAGAAACTGCCCAAAAAGAAGGCTGTCTGACTCCAGAACAGTTAGAACAAACCTGTAATACCCTAATTGCAGTAAGACGCTTGAAAGATTATTTGAATCAATGCAAAATGTACGATTATTCACTTGCATACTATGAAGAAAATCTGAATGCCTGTGATGATATACGAGAAGCAATACAGTCACAAATACGAAACGGCAGAGTTGATGATTATGCCACCAAACAACTTCTTTCTATCCGCAGAGAGCTTGAAACAGAAGAAATGAAAATGCGCGAAAAAGCAGACGCTGCTATGCGCTCTCACAAAAATTATCTGGCAGATAGTTTTTCTACAATCAGAAATGGGCGCATCTGCATTCCTGTTAAAAAAGAATATCGTCACAAGATAAACGGTACAGTAATCGATAAATCTTCTACTGGCAGCACTTTATTTGTAGAGCCTTCGGCTGTTGGAAAACATTTTGATACAATAGCACTTTTGAAAATAGATGAAGAAAATGAAGAAATGTGCATTCGCTATACACTAACTTCCATGCTCATTGATAAGCTGGATGTTTTTCTACAAAATATGCGCACAATAGAAAAATTAGACTTTGCATTTTCTAAAGGAAAGTTAAGTTTAGAATATAATGGAACTGCACCAGCTATCAATACAGAGCGTCGAATCATAATGCAGGATGCAAGACACCCTCTCATGGATAAACATACTTGTGTTCCTCTACAATTTAAGATTCACAATGGATTACGCGGTGTCATTATTACAGGACCTAATACTGGAGGTAAAACCGTTTGTCTAAAAACAGTTTCTTTAAATTGTATTATGGCACAGTGTGGACTTCACGTAGCGTGTGCGAACGCAGATATCTGCATGAATTCCAACTATCTATGTGATATCGGTGACGGGCAGAATCTTGCGGAAAACTTATCCACATTTTCTGCGCACTTAAAAAATATTTTACACATTTTGCAAGAAGTAAATGAAGAAAGTCTTGTCATACTTGACGAGCTTGGTTCTGGTACAGACCCGACAGAAGGAATGGGAATTGCAATTGCAGTATTAGAAGAACTAAAGAAAAGCCACGCACTGTTCCTTGTCACGACACATTACCCGGAAGTAAAGCAATATGCTCAAAATGAAGAGTGTGTGATAAATGCAAGAATGGATTTTGATAAAGAAACCCTAACACCACTTTATCAATTAATTATTGGAGAAGCTGGAGAAAGCTGTGCATTCTCCATTGCCAAAAGGCTCGGTATGCCAGAAGAAATGTTACGTATTGCGGCAAGTGCCGCCTATGGAAGTGGACCTGCATGTAACCAAAACCCTGTTGATACTGCCACGACAGTGCAATCATCTAAGTCAACAAAACACAATATTGCCATACCAAACACAAATGTTCCACATGCAGCTAATGGCAATATATCAATCAAGCCTAAAATCCAAAAACGAAATTCTCAGACACAGGCAGGTAAGCAAAAGTATATGAATAAATTTCATCTAGGTGACAGCGTAATGGTATATCCCGATAAAAAAATTGGCATAGTATGTCAACCTGTAAATGAAAAAGGTATTTTGCGTATACAACTGCCCAATAAAAAAATATGGATTAATCACAAACGGGTAAAGCTGCACGTTGCCGCAACAGAACTTTACCCGGAAGATTACGATTTCTCTATTATTTTTGATACGGTTGCACACCGCAAGCTACGTCATCAAATGGAACGCAAATATGTTGAAGATGCTTGTATCGAAATAGATGAAACAGAATCATAATATAAATCAATAACCCCATATCTCATACGAAGTGTAGGTATGACTATAATGGTATCCAAGCTTTTCGGCGAGTCCCACAGACCACTTATTCTGGGCATCCCATTTTGGATACCATTTTCTATTTAAACATTCCAGAATTAACTTCGCAGCACAGGCAGATGCCAATCCAATTCGTCTGTATTCTTCTTTTGTATCCACCTCGATTTCAATACCACCAATATAGCCGCTATAAGAAGAAGCACCTGATACAATTTCTCCATTCTTCATACAAACCACACCAAGACCAAGTTCTTGATACTGGGCATAATCTTTGTATTGGGCAACAAAGTCGTTGTACCATAATTTTTTCTGGCATTGGCTAAATAATGTTTCATCTATAAAATGAAGTGTATAACCATCTGGCAAGGCATTCATAATCTGTAATAAATTTTCTTTATCAAAGATATCCTGTTCCGTTTTGATTGCATACCGCTCTACTTTTTTTGCTTTCTCTGGATAGCATTTTTCTATCAGATTTGCCCACGCATCATTTTCTGGCACCATGATAATAAACTCTTTTTGACAGTTTTCTGGCTTGTATGCCACTAACTCTGCATTCGGTTTACCTGCAAAATAACAAAAATCTCCAAGGATTGCCATCGCACAGGTTGGCTGTTCCTCATTGTCTGTATAAATTTCACCCATAACTCCCTGTAAACATGACCAGATAAGACTCTCCTCCCAGCCATCAAACAGGGCTTCTACTGTTTTTGTATTCTTTACTTTCGTTATCATATTGTTTTTTCTCCTAAAACGATAAAGTCACCCACTGATACAGGGTGACTTACACATACTTCTTTTTTATTACAATTCTTTGACCATACCCATAACAAGCTTTGCACAATGTTCTGCTGCTTTGCGTTCAAAGGTTGGATAATCTTCATGTGCGCTGTCGTCAGCTTTATCTGAAATAGCACGAAGTACAACATATGGAATTTCATTCAAATAGGCTGCCTGCGCAATTGCAGCACCTTCCATTTCTGTACAATATCCTGCGAAATTTTCTACCAGTCTGTCCTTTACATCTTTGTTGCAAATGAACTGATCTCCACTAATAACACGTCCTTTAAATACGCCAATCTCAGGATTTACTTTTTCGCATACTTCTTTTGCAAGCTCTATCATACGTGCATCTGCAACAAATTCTCTAACGCCCATCTGAGGAATCTCACCAAGAGGATATCCAAAGCCTGTTGCATCCATGTCATGCTGCAGGGCATCTGTAGATACTACAATGTCACCGATATTAATTTCATTTTTGAGGGAACCTGCAACACCTGTATTAATTACATGTGTGATACCAAATACGTCTACTAGAATCTGTACGCAGATACCCGCATTTACTTTACCAATTCCACTTCTTACTACTACTACCGGAACACCCTCTAACGTTCCTTCATAAAATTCCATAGAAGCTTTTTTTACAATCTGAGATACTTCCATTTTACTTTTCAGTGTATCTACCTCAAGTTCCATAGCGCCAATAATACCTATTTTTTTCATTGCTTAAATCCTGCCTTTCTACTAATTTAGCCTTGCCTTTTTGCAGGCAAATTGTATTTATTATCCAAAAGTTATTGTCTATATAAAAACTACTGTTTTACTATCGCAATTATTATTCTGGATATACCAAGTGTGTCTCATCAATGTTATAAAGTACATTTGTCAGATATCTATCCGCAAGCCAGTTTGCCATTGGAAGATTCATATCCAGATAGTTGCCACAGTCTTTTGCAGAAGCACCTGGTACTTCTCCTTTGAAATCTCTGATAAATTCATACATCTCTATCATCAAATCTACGATGTCTTTGGATTCATAATCACCTGCAAGCAGCAGATAAAATCCTGTGCGACAGCCCATAGGTCCAAAATAAACTGTCTTGTCCTTATACTGCGTATGATTACGCAAAAATGTTGCTGCCAAATGCTCTATGGTATGCATCTCTGCTGTGTTCATTACTGGTTCGTCATTTGGTGAGGTCATACGCAAATCAAAAGTCGTAATCACTTCTGCACCAACGTGGTCTTTACGTGATACATATACACCCGGTTCTAATTTAATATGGTCAATTGTAAAGCTTGCTATTTTCTCCATATGCTCATCCCTTTCTAATTTACAATATTACGCTCTTCTCCATTTAAGAAGGCTTCGATATTTTTGTAAGTCTCATCTACTACACGCTGTCTCGCTTCTACACTTGCCCATGCAAGATGTGGTGTAATAATCAATTTCTTACTGTCTCTAATCTTAGCAAGCGGATTGTCTGCTACAATCGGCTCTTTGGTCAGTACATCCAGTCCCGCCGCAGCAATCTCTTGTGTTGTTAGCGCTTCATACAACGCTTCCTGATTGATAATTGGTCCTCTTGCTACATTGATAATAATAGCTGTCTTTTTCATTTTTTTCAATGCTTCTCTATCAATTAAATCACGTGTCAAATCAGAAAGTGGACAATGCAGCGAAAGAATGTCAGCCTCGGCAAGTAATGTATCAAAACTTACCTGGTCATAATCTGTACAAGTACTTGTTCCTGTCACCGAATGGAAGATAACCTTACAGCCAAATGCTTTGGCAATGTGAGCAACTTTTTTACCAATATTGCCCATACCAATAATGCCCCATGTTTTTCCTGCCAACTCTAAAAATGGAATATCAAAATTTGAAAATCTTGGCTGTGCTGCATACTCTCCTGATTTGACATAATCATCATAATGTCGTAAATGCTCTAGAAGATACAATGCAAGTGCAAATGTATGTTGTGCTACCATATCCGTACAATAATCTACAACGTTTGCAACTTTAATATTCCTTTGTTTACAATATTCTAAATCTACATTGTCATAGCCTGTTGCAAACTCACAGATGAGTTTCACATTTGGCGCATTCTTTAAGGTCTGTTCATTCATTGGTACTTTATTGTTAATAATAATATCTGCATCTCCAATTCTCTCTGCTGCATTTTCTAACACAGAAACTGGATAGATATCTACATCTCCAAATTTTTCATAACAACTGACATCAATGTCAGTTCCTACACTGTTTCTTTCTAAAATTACAATTTTCATGGATAGCCTCCTGTAAAATATTAGTTCGCGCACATTCGCCAAATGTCTGCTCCGCAGCCGCTTGGCTCATTGTGTTCGCGTACATTATAACATGAAAGTAGGGATTGTTCCTATTTTTTCTT